>CALJUJ010000372.1 GCA_937975525.1 uncultured bacterium | reverse complement strand
TCGCCCGCGCCGATCGCGAAGACGATCTCGGTGATCGCCGGCGTGAGCGAGATGATTCGCTGCGGCGGATCCGCGGCTGCAACGCGCGTGGACAGGGCGGCAACGGCCAGACACACTCCCACCATGCCCAGCACCGAAGACCTCGTCGATCGCTTCCGCCGCTGCTGTGCCGATGCGGGATTCGACCTCGTGCAGCCGTTCGCCACATCGTGGTGGACCGAGGAACCCACGCTGCCGGCGTTCGGCGACCGTGGCTCGCTCGCGGTCGTCGTCGCCAACAGTGGCGCCCTTTGGCCGAAGCTGTGCGATGCGCTCCGCCGCGAACCGTCGCGGATCGACGCAAGCGAGCACATCGTCGACGTCTGGGCCGTCGAATCCGTCGAGGCGGCCGCGCGCGCCACGGCGATCGACCATCGGATTCTCTGGGCGCATGCGCTCGGTGCTGAAGCCGTGCCGATCCAGCGGATCGCCCAAGTTGCCGGACTCGCCTGGTTGTCGCCCGCGAATCTCTCCATCCACCCTCGTTTCGGCCCGTGGATCGGGCTCCGCGCCGTCGTCATCTTCGATCTTCCCATCCCAGACACGGTACGACCTCGGGTCGACGATCCGTGCGGCCACTGCGATCAGGCCTGTCTTCCCGCCTTCACGGCGGCCCGCGAAGGGCCCGCCGGGTGGCGCTCGTGGCTAGCGATACGCGACGCGTGCCCGCTCGGACGCGAGCACCGCTATTCCGAAGACCAGATCGCGTACCATTACACCAAGGACCGCGACATTCTACGCTCCGCCGCTGGAGCGGCAGACTGACTTCGCCGCGGCGAACGCATCGATCGAGGACGAACCCCTGTAGGCTTCTCTGCTCTCCTTTTGCCCATTGCATTGCGAGGCGCGGAAGAGCTTGGCTTCACGATTCGTCGCGGGGACAGCCCGTGAGCTGCGCCGCGAAGTCGTCGTATGCGAGCGCAGAACTCTCGATGAAGACCCAGTCCATCCGATTCGTCGTGACGGACCGGTGGGAAAGCTCGAAGGTCGCCGGCCCGTCGCCTACCGTGCCCGTCGAGCCGCTCATGCAGTGGCATGCGCTTTGTGCGCTCGGGCGGATCGACTATCGTCGGCCCATGACCGACTCGGAACCTCGACACGCGCTGATCACCGGCGCCAATACGGGTATCGGCAGAGCGACGGCCCTCGAGCTGGCGCGGCGCGGCGTCCATGTCACTCTCGCCTGCCGTTCGCGCGCGAAGACCGAACCAGTCCTCGACGAGATCCGTAGCCAGGCGCCTGCCGTCGCGGTGCACTTCCTGCCGCTCGACCTCGCCAGCCTCGCGTCGGTGCGCGATGCCGCCACCGCATTCCTCGCGAGTGATCGTCCGTTGCACATTCTCGTCAACAACGCCGGCCTCGCCGGCCAGCGTGGACGAACACAAGATGGGTTCGAGATCGCCTTCGGGGTGAACCACCTCGGGCACTTCCTGCTGACGCAGCTCCTACTCGACAAGCTGCGCGAGCACGCGCCGGCGCGCATCATCAACGTCTCCAGCGAAGGGCACTATCGTCCTCGCACCGTCTCTTTCGATTCGCTGCGCCAGAGCACCGCGTCGCTGACCGGTCTCGACGAATACAACGTCAGCAAGCTGTGCAACGTACTGTTCACGCAGGAGCTCGC
>CALJUJ010000371.1 GCA_937975525.1 uncultured bacterium | reverse complement strand
ATGGAGGACGTTCTCGTCGAGCTCGAGGCGAGCGTTCTCTCCGTGTTCCGGCGCCTCGTCGAGCAGCGTGCGGTCCTCGGCATCGAGGGTGCCGACCACTTCCATTTCTGCGCCGGAATCCCGCTGCTGCACGGCGTGCACGAAGCCACGCCGCGTCCCGGCCTGCAGCAGTCGGTTCGCCCCTATGCCGAGCTGCTCGACGAAGCGACCGCGCACCGGGTCTTGTGCCACGTCGTCACGGCGTTCCTCGATCGGGCCCTGCTGTCCGACGACGATCCGTGCGCCGCGTTCCGCGACGCCACAGCGTGGCGGGGGACGCCGGTGCGTCCTCTCGGCTGAGGCGGCGGCCGGGCTCAGCTCTCGCGGTTGGCGTTGCCGCGGAGGTCGAAACGCCGCTCCGAGTAGGGCTCGGCGACGATTGTGCCCGAGTGAATGACCCAGGCGCGGTCCTGGAAGTCGTCGCCGGTCACCTCGTTGACCGCGTCGGCGCGAGCGTACTGCATGACCCAGGCCCGGCGCTGGCGATTCTCCGTGCGATTGCCGACGGTCTGGTGCAGCAGGAGGGTCGAGAACAGCAGGGTGTCGCCAGCGCGTGCGGGCAGAGGCACGGCGGCGCTCGCGTCGACGTCGGGCACGATCCAGTGCTCGTTCCAGGCGACGTGCTCGCGCTGGCCGCCCAGGTGTGACCCGGGAATCACGAACAGCCCGCCGTTGTCGGCGTCGGAGTCGTCGAGAGCGAGCCAGGTCGTCAGATACTCGGGCACGCGTCCCGGCGAGTAGCCGTTGTCCTGGTGCCAGGGAATCGGGCTTCCGGAGCCGGGCAGCTTGTTGATTCCCTGATCCCACCAGAAGCGCACGTCGTCGCCGACGAGCTGGCGCACCACGCCCATGAGCTCGGGATGGTTGATGTAGCGCCGCAGCTTGGGGCTGCGAAAGTTGAGCATCGCGCGGTAGGGAAAACGGCCGTCACGATCGTTGCCGAGCGTTTGTGCGTCGGAGCGAACGAAGCGGTCGTACTCGGCGCGGATCTCGTCGACCTCGGCAGCCGCGAAGATCGGACCCGCGTTCAGGAACCCGTCACGACGAAAGCGAGCGAGCTGTTCCGCGGTCAGTTCCATCGTCGAATGCTAGAGCCGCGACGGGTTTCGGTTCAATCCCCGCGGACCGGCGGTGTCGGGCCGCCTTGAGCTGCGGCGCCGTGAGGGTGGAGCCGTCGGCACTCCATCCCGGCGGCGCCAGCACATGGGCGAGCGCCGCGCGCAGGTCGGGAGCGGTCCAGGCGTCGCGAAAGACGGCGACCCACTCGTGGAAGGCGATGTAGACGGGGTTGTAGCTGCGGATGTTCTTGGTCAGACCGAAGCGTACCGGCTCGGTCTCGGGCTCGAAGGTTCCGAACAACCGATCCCAGACGATGAAGATGCCGCCGTAGTTGCGGTCGAGGTAGTCGACGTTGGCGCCGTGGTGCACCCGGTGGTGCGACGGCGTGTTGAAGACCCATTCGAGCGGACCGAGACGGTCGACGAGCTCGGTGTGCACCCAGAACTGGTACAGCAGGTTGATCGCCTGGGCAGTGAGGATCATGGCGGGCTCGAAGCCGAGGAGCGCCAGCGGCAGGTAGAAGGGCACGGCAGTGATCGGCGACGTCCACGACTGCCGCAGGGCGGTGGAGAGATTGTAGCGCTGGCTCGAATGATGGGTGACGTGCGACGCCCAGAAGATGCGGATTTCGTGGTGCAGGCGATGGAACCAGTAGTAGGCGAAGTCGTCGGCGAAGAGGATCGCGATCCACACGAGCGGCCCGTAGCCGAGGTCGAACAGGGCGTAGGGCTGGACGGCCGCATAGATCGCGAAAGCGACGCCCTTCCAGAAGAGGCTGACGACGACGTTGCCCACGCCCATGCTCAGGCTGGCGATGGTGTCTCGGGTCTCGAAGACCGGCTGCCGGCGGTTGGCAGAGACGATGGCCTCGAGGACCAACAGCCCGATGAAGAACGGAATCGCAAAGTGGATGAGATCGCTGCCAGGCATGGTCATCTCCGGCGGTTGGGCTGGCTCGCGACGAGCTCGCGGCGGGCGATGTCGGTGAGCACGGCGAGCATGGCGCGGGTACGTTCGGGCTCGCGCAGGGTGAAGCCACCGAGCGCGGCGCCTTGCATGGTGTCGAGAATGATGTCGAGCAGCATGGGGAAGCGGTCGTTGTTCGCGGCGGCGTCGGGGAAGAGCTCGGCCGCCTGGCGGGCGAGATTGTCGCGGTGGCGGGCAGAGACCGGCCGCATGGCGGCCGCCAGCTCGCGGTCGGTACGGGCGGCGAGGTAGAGCTCGAAGGCCGCGTGCAAGCGTGGCTGCTCGAAGATTTCCCACAGCAGCTCGACCGCGGCAGCGACCCTGTCGGTCTGTCGGGCCAGGCGCGGGAAGCGCTTGGCGTAGTCGTCGATGAGGGCCGAGAACAAGTGCTCGGCGGCGTTGGCCACGAGGTCGGACTTGGCGGGGAAGTGCTTGAACAGAGCGCCCTGGGATACGCCGGCGCGCTGGCACACCTCGGTGGTGGTGGTACCGGCGTAGCCGAGGTCGGTGAGCGCCTCGATGGTGGCATCGAGCAGCTTGCGGCGGGTAGCGGCGCGGCGTTCGGCCTGGGTGCGCCGGGGCGCCGGGGGGCGACGGACCATTTCCATGGCGGTCGTTCTACCCTCCTGAAAAGAAAGTGACAAGTCTCTTTCTAAATATTCTCCCGCTGGCGGGCGCCCGCCGCACGCTCCGCCAGCCGGGCGAGAATCGCGGCGGGGCGCGCCCGCGGCAGTGGGTACGTCCACCCAACCCACGCGGCCACGGCCAAGAAAGCCGCCGGAACCGCCGCCGTCAGCAGACGAATCGCACCCAACACCGTCTCACTCTGCCCGATTCCCTGCTGGAAGCCGACGACGTCGAGCACCGCACCGGCGACGAAGACGCCGGTGGCACCGCCGAGCTTGCGGAGAAACGTGAAGAAGCCGGCGTAGACGCCCTCGCGCCGTTCGCCCGTCGCCCACTCGTCGGCGTCGACGACTTCACCCAGCATCGACAGAGGCATCAGATCCGCGAGCCCGTAGCCGATGCCCCCGGCCGCCGCCAACGCGAAGATCACCCACCGCGGCCAGTCGGGCTGCGCCGCCAGAAACACCGCCTGCACACCGATCCACCAGAGCGCCCCACACGCGAACAGCACGTGCTTGTCGAAGCGCCGCGACAGCGCCAACCACAGGGGCATCGAGACCAGCACCGCCGACAACATCACCGCCATGGTGAGCGGAAAGTCGCCCGGCCGCCCCAACCAGTAGTGAAAGTAGAAGATGAACATCGCGCCGACGAGGTCGACCGCGATGCGCGCACACAAGAACAGGCCGACCAGGCGCCGGTACGCTCCGTGGCGGGCAACGCTGCGCAACCCCTCGATCAGGCCCGCCTCGGATCGTCGCGCGAAGCCCGTGCGCTCCCAGCTGACCCGGTAGACGACCAGCCACGGCCACACCATCCACACGCCGAGCACGACTCCCACCCAACCCCAGCCGACGGCGCCGCCGCCGAACCAATTCGCCGCCGGCTGCACCGCCACCGAGGCGACGAACACACCGGTGATCGCAGCCGCGGCGCGATACACGTTCATCGCCGTACGCTCGACGTAGTCGAGTGCCATTTCCGGCAAGAGCGCCATGTACGGCCCCGCCCCCACCGTCCACGACAGCGCGGGGAGCACGTACACGCCGGCGTATGCGGCGAAACGCCACGCCTGCGAATCCCCGGGCAGGTCCTGCCACAGGCAAGCAAAGGTGAGTCCGAACGGCACCGCGCCGAGCAGAAAGTAGGGCCGCCGACGCCCGCGCGACGTGCGGGTCAGATCCGACAGGCGACCCATGGCCGGGTCGGTGAAGGCATCGACGCCGCGGCCGACCAGCAACACCAGCGACGCCAGCGCCGGCCGCAGCCCGGCGACCTCGGTCAGAAAGTACAGCAAGTACACCGAGATCGTCGCCAGCGAGATGTTGATCGCGTGGTCGCCGGTGGCGAAACCCGCCTTCACCCGCGCCGGGATGACACCCGCCATCGCCGCGGCCGCCTCCGTGCTATTTCTTGCGCACCGCCCGTGCCCGCCGGCGCGGCGATCGCAGCGTCTCCACCCCCAGGCGCGTCAGGACGAACGCGTAGTCGAAGGCGATCTCCTTGAGCATCTCGTAGCGCCCCGAAGCCCCGAAGTGGCCAGCCGTCATCTGGGTCTTGAGCAGCAGCTCGTTGTCGTCCGTCTTCGTCGCCCGCAGCTTCGCCACCAGCTTCGCCGGCTCCCAGTAGCTCACCCGCGGATCGTGCAGGCCCGCCGTGACCAACATGGTCGGGTAGTCCTGAGCGCCCACGTTGTCGTACGGCGAATACGACTTGATGTAGCGATAGTAGCGTTGGTCGTTCGGGTTGCCCCACTCGTCGTACTCGATGACCGTCAGCGGCAACGACGGGTCGAGCATCGTATTGAGCACATCGACGAACGGAACGTCGGCGACGACCACGCCGAACAGGTCGGGCCGCATGTTGGCCACCGCCCCCATCAACAGTCCACCCGCGCTGCCGCCCTGGATCGCCAGGTGCGCCGGGGAAGTCAGGCGCGCCGCAACCAACGCTTCCGCGCAGGCGATGAAGTCGGTGAAGGTGTTCTTCTTGCGCAGGAACTTGCCCTGCTCGTACCAGTCGCGCCCCATCTCGCTGCCACCGCGAACGTGCGCGATCGCGTAGACGACTCCGCGATCGAGCAAGCTGAGCCGCAGCGACGAGAACGCCGGGTCGCGACTCGCCCCGTACGAACCGTAGCCGGTCAGGAACGTCGGATTCCGGCCGTCGTGGCGAATGCCCTTGCGGTACACCAGCGAAATGGGCACCCGGGCACCGTCGGGCGCGGTCGCGAAGATGCGCTCGGTCTTGTAGCGCTTCGGGTCGTAGCCGCCGAGAACGGGAGCCTGCTTCAGCAGGGTCCGCCGGCGGCTGTTCATGTCGTACGAAAAGACCGAGGACGGCGTCACCAGCGACGAATACGAGAAGCGCAGAGTGTGGGTGTGGAACTCCGGGTTCGCCCCCTCGGCGACGGTGTACACCGACTCCGGGAAGTGCACCCGATGCTCGGCGCCCGAGGTGAGGTTGCGCACGCGTATGTGCTCCAGGCCGCCCTCGCGCTCGAAGACCACCAGATGGTTTTCGAACGTGGAGACGTCCTCGAGCAGCACGTCGTCGCGATGCGCGATGACCGTCTCCCAATGGCGCGCGCCCGGGCGCTCCACCGGCGTCCGCGCCAGCGCGAAGTTCTTGGCGCGTCGATTGTGGAGCACGAAGAAGTGATCGCCGTGATGGTCGATCGCGTACTCGACGTGCCGCTGGCGCTTCTGCACCCGGCGGAACGGCCGGTCGGGCGCATCGGCCGGCAGCACGTGCACCTCGCTGGTGGTCTTCGCATGCAGGTCGAGGACGATGTAGGCGCGGCTGCGCGTGGTCGACACGCCGACATAGAAGGCCTCGTCCGGCTCGTGGAAGACGAGCTCGTCGGCGGCGACGGACGTGCCGAGGCGGTGCCGGAAGACGCGGTGGGGACGATGGAGGTGGTCGAGCACCGTGTAGAAGAACGTCTCGCCATCGAGCGCCCAGGCGACGGAATCGACATCCTCGATCGCCTCGCGGCGAAGCTTGCCGGTCGCCAGGTCCTTGATGCGGAGCGTGTAGCGCTCGTTGCCGCGGGTATCGCTGCTGTAGGCGAGGAATCGATGATCCGGGCTCATCGCATGCAGGCCGACGTCGAAGAACTTCTTGCCGCGCGCGAGCTCGTTGTGATCGAGGATCACTTGCTCGCGCGCGCGCAGGCTGCCGCGGCGGCGGCAGAAGATCGGATACTGCTGCCCCTTGATGGTTCGCGAGTAGTAGAAGTAGTCGTCGACCTGAACCGGCACGTCGAGGTCGGTTTCCTTGATGCGCCGGCGCATCTCTTCGAACAGCTTCTTCTGCAGCGGTTGCGTGCCGCGCATGCGTTGCGCGGTATGACGGTTCTCCGCCTTCAAGTAGGCGAGCACCTCCGGGTCGTCGCGGTCGCGCAGCCAGGCGTAGGGGTCGACGCGAACGTCGCCGTGACGGCGGATGCGTTTCGGCTTCTTGGCGGCAATGGGCGGCTTCATGGAGCGGCCGACGCTACAATGGAAGGTGGCGCGGAACAAAGGTTGCGCTGTGTCAGCGCGTGCGAATGGTCTCCAGCATGCGCAGGAAGGCCTCGCGCTGCGGGCCGACCGCGGAGCTCGGCCCGACGAGCTTGAAGTACCAAGGTCCCCCCGGCCCCTCGACGATGGCGCCGAGCATTCGGGCGTCGGCAAGCGGCTCGGCCGGCCCCATCCCCATCGTCCCGGCCTTCAGCGTCCCCGCGAAGTCGACCCAGTACACCGTGAAGCCGTGGATGCTGAGCTCCTCGCGGCGCGTCGACGCACCGGGTGCGAACTCCATCTGGTCGACCCAGCGCTGCAGGTTCTCGGCGACGCTGCCGCCCTTGCCTTCGCCGAAGTGGAAGACGGTGAGCTCGGCGCCGCCATCCGGGCCGGGGACGCGCGCCTGTGCGGCGCGCATGGCCGAGCTCGGCGTCTCCCGTTGCCAGTCGGCGGGGAGGGTCAGGCGCAGTGCCGGCAACTCCAGCTCGGGGTCGCCCTGGCGTTGGTCGTTGCACGCGCTCGACCAGCTCGTGAGAGCGAGGACCGCGAAGAGCGCCGTCTTCCAGGATTTCCGTTGCCGGCGCGACGAGGTCGCCCCACTTGCATCAGCCATGTTCATCCAAGCTCGAAGGAGAATAAATTGCGTGAATGCTAACAATGACCCCTGAAATGCGATACCCCTACGGTATCAGCCAACGGAGGTCGCAAAGTGGAGACGCTCTCCCGGTTTCTGACGTCCCCCGTCGGGCGCAAGATCTTGATGGCGCTCACGGGCTTGTTCCTGAGTCTGTTTCTCGTCGCCCATCTGGCGGGGAACTTCCTCATCTTTCTCGGCAAGGACCTCTTCAACGAGTATAGCCACGCCCTCATCTCGAATCCCCTGATCTACGTCGCCGAGGCCGGCTTGGTGCTCCTCTTCGTCGCCCACTTCGCATCCGGCATCCTCCTCTACCGCAAGAACCAGCTCGCCCGGCCCACCCCGTACGACATGAAGGAACCCGCCGGACACACCAGCCACAAGTCGCTGGCGTCGACGACGATGATCTTCTCCGGGCTCTTCCTGCTCGTCTTCGTGCCGCTCCACCTGAAGACCTTCAAGTTCGGAGCCTACTACGAGACCGCCGGCGCCGAGCCCATCCGCGACCTCTACCGACTGGTGATCGAGATCTTCCAGAACCCGTTGTACGTGCTGTTCTACGTCATCGCCATGGCGATCGTCGGCTTCCACCTCTACCACGGCGTCGGCAGCGGCTTTCAGTCACTCGGGCTCGACTACCGTAAGGGCCTCCTCGCCTTCGGCCGCGGGTTCGCAGTCGTCATCGCCGGCGGCTTTCTCGTCATCCCGATTCTCCTCTTCCTGTTCGGAGGGAACCCATGATCCTCGACGGCAAAGTTCCGAGCGGGCCCCTCGAGTCGAAGTGGGACCAGCACCGGTTCGACATGAAGCTGGTGAACCCGGCGAACCGCCGTAAGCACACGGTGATCGTCGTCGGTACCGGCCTCGCCGGCGCCTCGGCTTCCGCCACCCTCGGCGAGCTCGGCTACAACGTCCTGAGCTTCACCATTCTCGACAGCCCGCGGCGCTCTCACAGCATCGCCGCGCAGGGCGGCATCAACGCAGCGAAGAACTACAAGAACGACGGCGATTCCACCTACCGTCTCTTCTACGACACGATCAAAGGCGGCGACTACCGCTCGCGCGAGGCCAACGTGTACCGCCTCGCCCAGGTGAGCGTGAACATCATCGACCAGTGCGTCGCCCAGGGCGTCCCCTTCG
>CALJUJ010000370.1 GCA_937975525.1 uncultured bacterium | reverse complement strand
ACGAAGAGATCCGGCGCTGCATGCAGGTGCTGAGCCGGCGCACCAAGAACAACCCCGTGCTCATCGGCGAGCCCGGCGTCGGCAAGACCGCCATCGTCGAAGGTCTCGCCCAGCGCATCGTGCGCAACGACGTGCCGGAATCGCTGCGTGACCGCCGCATCGTCGCTCTCGACATGGGGGCGCTCGTCGCCGGCGCCAAGTTCCGCGGTGAATTCGAGGAACGCTTGAAGGCCGTCCTCAAGGAAGTCCAGGACTCGGGCGGCACGATCGTCTTGTTCATCGACGAGCTGCACACCGTGGTCGGCGCCGGAGCGGCCGAGGGGGCGATGGATGCCGGCAACCTGCTGAAGCCCATGCTCGCGCGCGGCGAGCTGCACTGCATCGGCGCGACGACTCTCGACGAGTACCGCAAGCACATCGAGAAGGACGCGGCGCTGGAGCGCCGCTTCCAGCCGGTGATGGTCGATCAGCCGACCGTCGAAGACACGATCTCCATCCTGCGTGGCCTGCGCGAGCGCTACGAGGTGCATCACGGCGTGCGCATCAAGGATGCGGCTTTGGTGACGGCGGCGGTGCTCTCGCATCGCTACATCCCCGATCGCTTCCTGCCGGACAAGGCGATCGACCTCGTCGACGAGGCGGCGGCGAAGCTGCGCACCGAAATCGATTCGATGCCGACGGAGCTCGACGAGGTCTCGCGGCGCGTCATGCAGCTCGAGATCGAGCGCGAGGCGCTGCGCAAGGAGACCGACCAGGCCTCGCGCGACCGGCTCGACAAGCTCGAGAAGGAGCTCGGCGACCTGCGCGCCGAGGCCGATGCTTTGCGGGCCCGCTGGGAGCGCGAGAAGGGGGCCGTCGGCCACCAGCGCGACCTGCGTCGCCAGATCGAGGAGACCAAGGTCGAGATCGAAAAGGCCGAGCGCGAGTACGACCTGAACCGCGTGGCGGAGCTCAAGTACGGAACCCTGGCCGAGCTCGAGAAACAGCTCGCCGCGGCGGAGCCCGAGGACACGGAAACCCCGGCACTGCTGAAGGAAGAGGTCGACGAAGACGACATCGCCGAGGTCGTGTCGCGCTGGAGCGGTGTGCCCGTCACCAAGCTGCTCCAGGGCGAAATGGAGAAGCTCGTGCATCTCGACGACCAGCTGCACCGCCGTGTCGTCGGGCAGGACGAGGCGGTCACGGCGGTGTCGGATGCGGTCATCCGAGCGCGCGCCGGAATCAAGGATCCCGCGCGACCGATCGGATCGTTAATCTTTCTCGGGCCGACCGGAGTCGGCAAGACCGAGCTGGCCCGTGCGCTGGCGGAGTTCTTGTTCGACGACGAGGACGCGATGATCCGCCTCGACATGTCCGAGTACATGGAGAAGCACACCGTCGCCCGCCTCATCGGCGCGCCTCCGGGGTACGTCGGCTTCGAGGAAGGCGGCCAGCTCACGGAGGCCGTGCGGCTGCAACCGTACTCGGTGCTCTTGTTCGACGAGATCGAAAAAGCGCACCCCGACGTGTTCAACGCTCTGCTGCAGCTGCTCGACGATGGACGGCTCACGGACGGTCACGGCCGCGTCGTCGACTTCAAGAACACGGTCGTCATCATGACGTCGAACATCGGCAGCCAGCACATTCTGGAGTTCCGTGGCGGTGACAGCCCCGAGGCCTACGACGCGATGCGCGACCGCGTGCTGGGCGAGCTGCGCCGCGAGTTTCGGCCGGAGTTTCTCAACCGCGTCGACGAGATCGTCGTCTTCCACGGCCTCACCCAGGAACAGCTCCAGCAGATCGCGTCGATCCAGCTCGAGCGCATCCGCAAGCGCCTGGCCGAGCGACACATCGAGCTCGAGCTCACCGACGCCGCGTTGGCCCACTTCGCCGCGAAGGGATACGACCCGGTCTACGGGGCACGGCCGCTGAAGCGACTCCTGCAGAAGGAGATCGAAACCGGGCTCGGGCGGCGCATCATCGCCGGTGAGATCACCGACCACGCTCGGGTGGTGGTCGACCTGGCCGGCGACCGCATCACGTTCACGACCCAACCCCTCGCCACGGCCGCCTGACGCCGAGGCGCCGCCGGTCGCCGGCGGCGCCTCTCGCGCCTCCGCCCCATTCCCACCCTCGTGCCTTGCGCCTTGCACACCTGCGACCTCCGGCTAGAATCGATGTCGAAGCCCATGAGGAGACAGACGCAATGACGTGACCGCTACATTCCGTGCAAACGTGGGAGACGGGGACCTGCATACCGACACCGGCCGAAGGAGGAACGGGCATGGAGCACAGGAGATCCGATTTTGAACAGCTGATCCGCAAGGATCGAGCGACCCGCGAAGCACAAGAGTGGCACGGCACGTTCCTCGACTATCTCGACCTCGTTCGCGCCGATCCGGGCATCCCCAAGCTCGCGCACGCGCGCATGTACGACATCGTCAGCTCCCCGGGACAACACGAGATCACAGCGACGGACGACCCGAAGACGAAGCGTCTCTTCGGCGACGAGCCGGTCAAGGTCTACGAGTTCTTTGCGGATTCCTTCTTCGGCATCGAACGCGTCACCGCCCAGATCGTCCGCTATTTCCACTCCGCCGCGCTCAAGGGCGAGGAGAGCCGGCAGGTCCTCTACCTCATGGGCCCGGTCGGCTCCGGCAAGAGCTCTCTGGTGGAGCGCTTGAAGCAGGGCCTCGAAGCGAGCCCGGCCTTCTACTCGATCGAAGGCTGCCCGATGAACGAGGAGCCCCTGCACCTCATTCCGCGTCATCTGCGACGCGAGTTCGAGAAGATGCTCGGCCTCCACATCGAAGGCGACCTCTGCCCGGTGTGCCGCTACCGTCTGCTGCAGGAGTTCGACGGCAAGTACGAAGACATGCCGGTCGTCCTGCGCCGGTTCTCCCGGCGCAAACGCGTCGGTTTCGGCGTCGTCCCCCCTGTCGATCCCAACAACCAGGATACCTCCGTCTTGATCGGCAGCGAGGACATCTCCAAGCTCGATCGCTTCTCGGAAGGCGATCCGCGGGTGCTCGACCTCAACGGCGCGCTGAACGTCGGCAACCGCGGCATGGTCGAGTTCATCGAGGTGTTCAAAAACGAAACGGAGTACCTCCACGCCATGATCACGGCCACCCAGGAGAAGGTCATCCCGGCTCCCGGACGTCACGGCATGGTGTACGTGGACACCGTGATCGTCGCGCACTCCAACGAAGCCGAGTGGCAGAAGTTCAAGGCGGATCACACGAACGAAGCGATCCTCGACCGCATCGTCGTCGTCAAGGTGCCGTACAACCTGCGCCTTTCGGAGGAAGTTAAGATCTACGAGAAGATCATCCGCAATTCGGACTTCCAGGCCCATGTTGCGCCGCATACGCTCGAGATCGCATCGATGTTCGCGATCCTCTCGCGTCTGGAGCCGACGCCGAAATGCGACTTGATGACCAAGCTTCGCCTCTACAACGGCGAGGAGGTCGTCGAGAAGGGGAAGACCAAGAAGCTCGATGCTTCGGAGCTCCACGACGACGCCAAGCGCGAAGGGATGTCAGGCGTCTCCACGCGCTTCATCATGAAGGCACTCGACAACGCCCTGTCGGACAACGTCGAGGGCGAATGCATCAACCCGATCAGCGTGCGTGAAGCGCTGATCAACATGACCCGCGAAGCCGAGCTGCCCGACGACACGCGCAAGCAGTACCTCGAGTTCCTCCGCGATACGCTTCACAAGGAGTACCTCGAGATCCTCGAGAACGAGATCACCAAGGCGTTCGTGTACTCCTACCAGCAGCAGGCGGACGCGCTCTTCCAGAACTACCTCGACCATGCCGAAGCCTTCGTCAACAAGACCAAGGTGAAAGATCCGAACACGAAGGAAGAGCTCGAGCCCGACGAGGCGTTTCTGAAGTCGATCGAGGAGCAGATCGCCGTGATCGGAACCGCCGCCGAGGGATTTCGCCAGGAGGTGATCGCCTTTCTGTGGTCCTCCAGCCGGCGCGGCGAGAAGATCGCTTACTCCAGCTACGAGCCGCTGAAGGATGCGATCGAGAAGCGGCTGATGACGTCGGTACGCGAGATCTCGCGCATCATCACCAAGGCCCGCATGCGTGACGAGGACCAGGCGGACCGCTACGACGCCATGGTCAGCAACCTTCTGCAAAACGGCTACTGCGAGAGCTGCGTCGACGTCGTTCTGAAGTACGCCGCGAACAATCTCTGGAAGGACTGAGCCGCGCTCGGCGCGGCGACGCCCATGAGCGCGCCCAAGAGCAGCTTCCGACCCTTTCGGCCGTCCGGGGCCGAACGCAGCGACCGCGCCGCGGGCGATCGCACGCGCCATCGCCAGAAGGTGCGCGAGTCGATCCGCGACAACATCGCCGACATCGTCGCCGAGGAGTCGATCATCGGCCAGGACCGCGATCGCGTGATCAAAGTCCCGATCCGCGGCATCCGCGAGTACAAGTTCGTCTACGGCGACAACACGCCCAACGTCGGCGAAGGCGACGAGGAGGTCGCCGAGGGGCAGGTGATCGGCCGCAAGCCCGGCACCGGCCAACGCCCGGGTAAGGCGGGCGACCAGCCGGGGGTCGACTACTACGAGACCGACGTCACGCTCGACGAGCTCGTCGAGATCATGTTCGAGGACCTGCAGCTGCCGGACCTCGAACGCAAGAAGCTGCGCGAGGTCGACGCCGAGCGCCAGTCCAAGCGCAAGGGATACCGTTCGCGTGGCGTTCGCGTGCACCTCGACAAGCGCGAGACCGTACGCGCCAAGCTCCGCCGTCAGCTGGCGGCCGCGCGTGGCGGCGGGACGGGACCCGCGGATGAAGATCCGGAGCGTTTCACGTTCCACGACAGCGATCTCACGTTTCGTCATCGCGTGCCCGAGACGCGACCCGAATCCAACGCCGCGGTGATCTGCATCATGGACACTTCAGGGTCGATGGACACGATGAAGAAGTACCTTGCGCGCTCGTTCTTCTTCCTGCTGTACCAGTTCATCCACACCAAGTACCGACGCGTCGAGGTGGCGTTCGTCGCCCACCACACCACGGCACGCGAGGTGACCGAGGAGGAGTTCTTCCACAAGGGCGAGGCCGGCGGGACGCTGATTTCCTCGGGTTACCAACGCGCGCTCGAGATCATCGAGGCGCGCTATCACCCGTCGCTCTGGAACGTGTACGCCTTCCATTGCTCCGACGGGGACAACTTCGATTCCGACAACCCGGCGGCGCTGCGCCTGGCGCAGGAGCTCGCCGCTACGTGCAATTTGTTCGGCTACGGCGAGATCAAGCCGCTCGGTACGCGGCACTACGAGAGCTCGATGCTCGGTATGTTCCGGCGTCTCGAAGCCGACAACTTTCAGACGGTGCTCATCGAATCGCGCGAGGACGTGTGGCCGAGCTTCCGGGCGCTTCTCGCCAAGGATCGCGCGGTGAAGTGATGGCCGAGGCCTTCGATCTCGCCGACCTCCACCGCTGGGACGATCGGATCCGCGAGCGCGTCGCCGCCTTCGGCCTCGATTGCTTCCCGCAGGAGTTCGAGGTCTGCGATCACCACCAGATGCTCGGCTACATGGCCTATTCGGGGATGCCGTCGCACTACCCGCACTGGTCGTACGGCAAGTCGTACGAGAAGTTGAAGACGCTCTACGACTACGGCGTCACCGGCCTTCCGTACGAGATGGTGATCAACTCGAATCCTTCGATCGCCTACCTGATGCGCGACAACTCGTTGCTGCTGCAGATTCTGACGATCGCCCACGTCTACGGCCACAACGACTTCTTCAAGAACAACGCGACGTTTCGTGGGACGCGCCCCGAGTACGTTCTCGCCACCTTCAAGGCGCAAGCGCGTCGCATCCGCTCCTACGTGGAAGACCCGAGCATCGGCGTCGACGAGGTCGAGAGCGTTCTCGACGCCGCCCATGCCCTCGCGTTTCAATGCCGTCGCAACCTCGCCGTCCGTCCGGCGACAAGCGCCGCCGGCGATGACGGCGCCTATCGCGTCCCGGCGGCTCCGGACGAGGACCTCCTGCTCTTCCTGCGCGACCACAATCCGGCGCTGTCCGACTGGCAGCGCGACCTCCTCTCGATCGTCCACGAGACGACCCAGTACTTCATCCCGCAGATCGAAACGAAGATCATGAACGAGGGCTGGGCCACCTTCTGGCACAAGCGGATCCTCGACTCGATCGACCTTCCCGACGGGCTCCGCCTCGAGTTTCTCGTCCGCCACAATCAGGTCGTTCGCCCGACACCGGGCAGCCTCAACCCCTACCACCTCGGCCTGCGTATCTGGGAGCGGATCGCCGGCGTCGACGGCGCCGATCAGCCCGTCGATCCGAAGGTCTTCGCCGTGCGCGAGGCGGATCGCGACACCGCGTTCGTCCGCCGCCACCTCGACGAGGAGCTCGTCCGCGAGCTCAATCTCTTCGAGTTCGTCGAGCGCGGCGACCAGATCGTCGTCACGCGCGTCGCCGACCGCGACGGTTGGAAGCAAGTCCGCGAGACGCTGCTTCGCTCGATCGGCACGAGCTCGATGCCGGTCATCCGAGTCATCGACGCCGATTACCTCGGACGCCGCAGCCTGTACCTCCGCCACGAACACGATGGGCGCGACCTCAGCCTCGAGGCGGCCGAGAAGACGCTCGCGTACGTGTACCGCCTGTGGCAACGCGACGTCGTCCTGGAGACCGAGTTGCGTGGCAAGCGGCGCCTGCTGGCCTTCGGGTCGTCGGGCTTCGCCGACCGCGCCCTCGATACGACGACGTCGTAGCCGCTCGTACCGCGCCCGACGCGCCGCTGGAGATCAGGAACGCTCGATCACGGTCGCCACGACGGTGGCGGCGATCGCTTCGCCGCGGCCGATCGCTTCGAGACCTTCGTTGGTCTTCGCCTTGATGCTGACACGGCCCAGGTCGACGTCGAGCAACGTCGCGAGTCCCGCTCGGATGCGGTCCACGTGCGGACCGATGCGCGGCTGCTCGGCGTGGACGGTGGCGTCGAGATTGCCGACGGCGTAGCCCTGCTCGTGGACCATCGCCACCACGGCGCCCAGCAAGCGGCGGCTATCGGCTCCTGCCCACTGCGGATCGGAGTCGGGGAAGTGGCGACCGATGTCTCCGAGTGCCAGCGCGCCGAGCAACGCATCGCAAGCCGCGTGCAGCAGCACGTCGCCATCGGAGTGCCCGAGCGGACCGTGCGAATGCTCGATCTCGACGCCGCCGAGCACGAAGCGACGACCGGCGACGAGTCGATGCAGGTCGTAGCCGTGGCCGATACGCACGGGCATGGGCATCTCCGCCTACCGCCCTTCGAAGGGCGCCTCCTCGACCGCGGGACCCGCGAGGTCGAGGACGGCGACGTCGCTGTTCGCGACCCAATTTCCCTCGCCGGGCGGGGCGATCATCAGGCCGTCGCACAGCGACATCGAGCGCAGCACGCCCGAACTCTGGCTGCCCGTCGGAACGGCGACGCGCCTGCCGCCCTGCGCGTGCAGAGCGACGCGGACGAACTCCGTGAGCCCGGGGGCCGTGCGCACGTCGGCGCCGAGCCGCGCGCGGACGACGGGTAGGTGCAGGCATGGATTCCCTGCCATGCGACGCAAGGCGGGCCGAACGTACAAATAGAAGCAGACGAGCGACGACACGGGATTGCCCGGCAGCCCGAACACCGGCACCGTCCCTCGCATCCCAAAGGAGATCGGCTTCCCGGGCTTCTGTGCGACCTTCCAGAACCGCTCCTCGACGCCGAGGTCCGCGAGCGCTCGACGCACGACGTCGAACGTGCCCATCGAAACGCCACCCGTAGAAAGAACGACGTCCGCGGCCAACGCTTCGGCGAACGCCTTGCGCGTCGCCTCGAGGCCGTCGGCGACGATTCCGAGCATCCGCGGGACGGCGCCGGCTTCCTCGACCGCGGCGGCAAGGGTGTACGCGTTGGAGTTGGCGATCTGGCCGGGCCCCAGCGGACGACCGAGATCGACCAACTCGTCACCCGTCGCGAGGATGGCGACGATCGGACGCCGTTGCACCGCGAGCACCGCCACGCCGACGGAAGCCGCAACCCCGATGTCCGCCGGCCGGATGAGCCGCGGCGCTTCCAGCGCCACATCCCCGCGGCGTAGGTCCGCACCCGGCTCGCGGATGTGACTGCCGCTCGTCACCGGGCCGGCGACGACGACCGTATCGCCGTCGCGTTCGCAATCTTCCACCTTGACCACCGAGTCGGCGCCGGCGGGTACGACCGCGCCGGTCATGATCGCCGCCGCATCGCCCGTGGTCAGCTCGGGCCCGCCGGTATCGCCGGCGCCGATCGTCGCGACGACGCGCAGCCGGGCGTGCGCGGCGGCGACGTCGGCAGCGCGCACCGCAAAGCCGTCCATGGCGAAATGAAGAACAGGCGGGACCTAGCGAGCCGCGCTAGCGGCGTCGGCGAGGACACGCCCGCATGGCTGAACTAGATGGACGTCGCAGGTGCCGACGGGATGGACCTCGGCGAGGACGGTTGCGAGCGCTTCGGCGACGGAGATCATCGACGCTCGCAAGGTAGTCTCACGCACGGCGCCGAGTCCAGCGAACCTCGCCGGCGGCACGGTCGCCCAGCCTGGGAAGCACGTTGCGATATGCTACCCTCGGGCGATGAACTGGGGACAACGATCGAGCGCGGCCGATGCGCGCAACGAGGCTACGCCGTACCTCGTGGAAGACGTCGTCGCCAGCCTGGCGGACGCGATCATCCTCACCGACTCCGCCGGCCGCGTGAACATGGCGAACCAGGCCGCGCAGCAGTTGCTGCGGCTCAGCGAGGCGCAGTTGGTGGGCCGCGACGTCGCCGACGTCTTCGCGCGCTCGCCGCAGCTGCAACGGATGGTCGAGCGCACCCGCGAGCACGGCAACAACCAGTCGTCGGGTGAGGAAAAGTTGTTCGCCGGACACGTCGAAATCCCGGTGCGTGTCAGTTGCTCGCCGATTCACGGTCGCGGCGGCGGCGTCAGCGGCACGGCCCTGGTCATTCAGGACCTGAGCTACCAGCGCAAGCTGGAGGACGAGGCGCGTCGCAACGAGACGCTCGCCCTGCTCGGAAGCTTGGTCGCCGGGCTGGCGCACGAGATCAAGAATCCGCTGGGTGGAATTCGCGGCTCGGCCCAGCTGCTGGAGCGGCGTTCGCACGACGATCCGGACGCGCGGGCCTACACCGACGTCATCGTCCGCGAAGTCGACCGGCTGGCCGCCCTCGTCGTGCTCCACCAGGTCGGGCATGGCTTTGATGCAGGGGCCGCACCAAGTGGCCCAGAAGTCGAGGACGACGACCTTGCCCTCGTGGTCGCTGAGTTGGAGCGGCTGGGCGTCGAGGCGGTCGAGACGGAAGGT
>CALJUJ010000369.1 GCA_937975525.1 uncultured bacterium | reverse complement strand
AGACGGACTTCGTGCTGCCGTGCCTCGCCGCTGGGTTGGGGCTCTGTATCGCCGCCGCGGTGCGCGGGCGTACGGCGCCTGCGGCGGTGATCGCGCTGGCCATCGCGATCGTCGGCACGCTCACGTCGACCCCGGCGAACGACCCGGCGGTGATGCCACGCGCCGACATGCACGCGGCGCTTCGCTACGTCGAGGAGAACGTGCCACCCGAGGCGCCGTTGTTCACCGACAACCAAACGCGCTTCTTGCTCCACTACTATTGGCGAGAACGGGGCGTGGCGCGGGTCGCCGGCGAGCCGAACACGTGGCGCTTCGGGACCCGTACCGTCGTCGCACCGCGCCGCGCGTGGAAGCTGCGCCTGGACAACTATCAGCCGACCGTGCGGAGGCCGGCGCGACGACACGGCGCGGTGGCTGCGCGTCCGTGGATCCTGACCGCTGGCTGGGGACCGGTGCCTGGTCTCGGCACGACCTTGCCCGCGGCGCAGCGACTCAGCAGTCGGCGCTTCGGGACGATCGATGTCATGCAGGTTCGCCGATTCCCTCCGCGCAACCCGGGAGCGGTGCATCGGCCGTGAGCGTGATCAGGCCTGCGAACGAATCTCGTCGGCTTGCTTGCGGATCGAACGGATCTCTCCGGACTGCTTGCGTTCGAGATTGCGTAGCTGCATGCGCATGCGCGGTTGCTCCTCCAGCCGGCTTCGATGGCGGGCGAGGAAGTCCCAGTACAGCGTGGTGAACGGACAAGCGTCGTCGCCGGCAGCTCGATCGGGTCGGAAGCGACAGTCCCGACAAGCGTTGCTCATGCGATCGATGTACTTCCCCGTTGCGACGTACGGTTTCGACGCCATGATGCCGCCGTCGGCGAATTGGGACATCCCGAGCACGTTCGGGAGCTCGACCCATTCGACCGCATCGACGTAGACGGCGAGGTACCACTCGTGCACGCGCCGCGGGGCGACGCCGAGGAGAAGGGCGAAGAGCCCGGTGACCATCAAGCGTTGGATGTGATGGGCGTAGCCCCGCTCGAGGGTCTGGCCGATCGCATCGCGCAGGCAGGCCATCTCGGTCTCGCCCGACCAGTAGAAGCTCGGTAGCTCGAGGTCGGCATCCAGGGCGTTGCGTTCGAGATACTCGGGCATGAAGCGCCAGTAGATGCCGCGCACATACTCGCGCCAGCCGAGGATCTGGCGCACGAACCCCTCGACGGCGGCGAGCGGAGCGCCGGCGTCCTGCCATGCGGTGGTGACCTCGTCGACGACGGTGCGGGGATCGATGAGCTTCAGGTTGAGCGCCGCGGAGAGGCGCGAATGGTAGAGAAACGGCTCGCCGACCCAGATCGCGTCCTGGTAGCGTCCGAAGCGTTCGAGTCGGTGCTCGACGAAATCGCGTAGCGCCGTGCGCGCCTGTTTACGGGTCACGGGCCAATCGAAATGAGCCGACGACCCTGGGTGTTCGGCGAA
>CALJUJ010000368.1 GCA_937975525.1 uncultured bacterium | reverse complement strand
CACCGAGGCCGAGAGGGACCGGATCTTCGAGCCCTTCGCGCAGAGCGGAGAGGGTCGAATGTATCGAGAAGGAGTCGGGCTGGGTCTCGCGATCTGCAAGTACCTCGTCGAAGGCATGGGCGGTCGCATCTGGGTCGAGAGCACCGTCGGTCGAGGCTCGAGCTTTCGCTTCACACTGCCGCGGGGCAACGCTGCGTGAGCACGCAGCGAAGATCGGCGCAGCGCAGGTCCGCTCAAGGGCCGGTCGCGGGCACGGCGCCGAGTTGGCCGAGGTCGGCGGCGAGCTGCTCAGCCGCCTGCGTGCGTCCGCCCGCGCGCGCCTCGCGCAAACCCCGATCGAGAACGGCACGTGCCGCCTCCAAGTCGCCGGCGCTCCGCTCGCAGTAGGCGAGGAGCCGGATGGAGTCGAGATCGCGCCAGTCGTGCGACAGCACCGCGCGTCGCCCCCAGTAGGCACCTTCCCCATGGGCTCCCTCGGCGCACAGCGTCACAGCGAGGTCGAGGTAGAGCGGCGCCTGCGTGAACGTCGTACGCGCGGTCGCGCGCACGCGCTCGATCGCCCGCTCGACGTCGCCTTGCGCACGCAACTCGGCCGCGGCGGCGAGCGCTGTCTCCGCACGCGTCGCGTCGGTGACCAAGGTCGCGCCGCATGCATGCCTCTCCGCCTCCGCCCGCGGATTCCAGCGCCTGCCGTGCTGCGCGGCCGCGAACACCCACGTACGGTGGGTCGGCTCGCGCAGCGTCCATAGCTGCATGTCGGGGAGGGCCGCGCACAGCCGGCGCCCGACCGCGGCGCTCTCCTCGAGACCGGGGTTCCAGAAGACGACGTCGTCCGCGCGCAGCGCCGCGACCGCCGCATCACGATCGACGAACGGCACCACGTCGACGGCGCAGCGCGGCACGTGGCGAACGAAGAAGTCGGCTGCCTGGATGTCGATCCTGGCATCACGTAGCCACGTCGCCGCAAGACACTCGTCCCCGGCGTCGACCTCGGCGAGCGCGATCGTCAGGGACGACACCGGCAGCGTGCGGGGCTGGATAGCCTCGACGACCCATATCCCGGAAGCGGCAATCGCCGCGGCGAAAAAGGCCCCCGCCATTTGCGCACGCACCGAGGAAACGGAACGGTGCAGCCGAGCGAAGCCGAATGCCGCAACGAGGGCGATCATCGCCGGCGCACAGAGGGCTCGTGTCAGCGAAGGCCGGTCGTAGCTCGCAACCAGACCGGGTAGCAGCGCCAGGATGACCAGGAGCATGGCCGCCAGGCCCGCCCGACGTCACCAAGACCCCGCCACCGCAGCCGCGACTCCGAGCGTGAACGACGCGGCGCTCAACGGCTCGATGATTCCGTCGCCCCAGAGACGAAACGGCGTCCGCGGCGTCGCCCAGGGCGACAGCGCTACACCGAGGACCGTATCGAGCGGACCGCGCCAACCGGCTTCCACCTGAAACTCGGTTGCCGCCGCAGGGATCAACCCGAAGCCCACCGCTTCGATTCCGGCCCACATACGAGTCTGCGCGATGTAGTCGGCAGCCATCGACTGGAGGCGCTCTGGGCTCGGCAGTCCGGGCACGACCGCCGCCACGAAGCTCGCGACCGCCGCCACCGCCACGACCCCGCGAAGTCCGGTGCCGCGCAGCGACCACGCCGTGCCCAGCGCAATCGCGAGACACACCGGCGCAACGCTCGGGTGGGTCATGCCCGCGCCCGCCGTCGCCGCACACGCCGCAATCGCCCACTCTTGCCGACCACGCACCGCAGTCACGGCGGCGGCCAACGCCGTCGCCGGCAACAGGCCGCCCAGGTAGATCGGCCCGAGAAGCAACGTGGTCGCCACCGTGAACGGCGCGAACAAGTAGGCCGCCGCGACGACCGGAGCCGCGCCGGGGCATCCCAGCACGGCAACGACGTAGGCCAACAGGAGAGCGGCAATCCCAGTCCAGACGATCTGAAAGATCTGCAAGAGCTGGGGGGTCAGGCGCGCGGCATCGACGCCGAGCCACATCGGCCCCTGCAGCACCGACAACAACGACGTGTAGCCGGGGAGCTGGGCCCCGCCGAGGAGGTCGAATCGCGGATCGAGGACCTGCTGCGCGCCACGGAAGGGGATGATCGAGTCGACCGGGGTCGCCACCAAGGGGTCGTGCAGCGCTGAAGCGAGACGCCAGACCAGCCAGCCACCGACCACGGCGGCGACGGCGAAAACGTCGCCCGTCGCACGCGACGTGCGAGCGCCGGCAGGAGCTCGCGGTCGGCCGAGGAACAGCAACAGGGTCGGCACCCCGAGCCAGGCGATGTACGCGAGCTGCCCCGCTCGCGGCAGCGCGGTTGCGAACGGGGCGGCGGCCACGTGGACGAGGCCGGCGACACAGGCGAGCGTCGCCCAGGGCGGAGCCGCTCGCGTCGCCCCGGAACCGACGTGTGTCGTCGAGACCTCGCCCCCCCGTTGGCAGAACATGGCGATCGTCGCGAAGACCAGTGCCACTCCGACGGCGCCGAGACGGGCGAGGACCCAGGCGCTCGGAACGGTCGGGAACAAGCGTTCCAGCAGCGAAGCGTCGTACGTCGGCGGCCACAGGGGTGTCGGCGCCGGCGCCGCATACGACAGGGCGACGTACGCAACGAGGGCAGCGCATGCGATCACGGCCGCTACGGTCGCGCCGGTGCGGCGGGTGGGCATCGACCGCATCTGTCGATCAACGCCTTGACGATGTCAACGCGCTTGCGCGGGCGAAGCAGACCGGTGGCCGTCGGCCTGCGATCGTCGTCGCCGCTCGACTTGGTAGCCGCGCAGGGATCCGACGACGCACCTACGTCGCGCGCGACCTGGCGTTTGCTCGTCGGCGCGCCTACGATCCGCGTCCGTGACCGACCACGCGCCTCCCCCTCCCCGACCACGCTCGCAAGCCCGCTCGTTCGTCAGTCTCGATCGCCGGGATCAGGCGACGGGCGAATGGTGCGCCCCGGACCGCGACGAGCTCGCGCACCTCGGCGCGGACGGGAGCCCGCTGATCGGCCGCGGCAGTGGGATCTCCTTCGTCGGCGCCAGCTTCGGCCCCGGCGTACGCTCCGTATCGACACGGTCCCTGCCCGCGGAGTGCGTCGCCGCCGGGCCGTCGGCGCGCATCCGCGTCGGCGCAGGCGTCACACTCGCCGAGCTGTACCGCGAGACCGTGTCGCG
>CALJUJ010000367.1 GCA_937975525.1 uncultured bacterium | reverse complement strand
TGGATCGACGCGATGCGACCAGGCGGTCGCGAGTGGTGGCGGCTTCGGCGTCCAATCGGTCAAGGGCAACCTCGCGTCCATCTCCTAGCGGCTTCCCAACCGGAAAATCCAGCACCGGCGGTTCCCGTGGACGGACGGGCGCGGGGCATCTTGCAATCGCCCTCGGCGGCCTTCTTCATGTGGAGGAGCGGAACGAAAGGAGAACGGCGATGGCCGATCCACAACGCATCCTCGAACAGCTACTCGGAGGCGGCCGTTCGAGCGCCTCGAACGACCTCCTGAAAGGCGCGGCACTCGGCGGACTCGCAGGCCTGCTTCTGGGCTCGAAGAAGGGTCGCAAGCTCGGCAAGTCCGCCGTCAAGATGGGAACCATCGCCGCCGTCGGCGGATTCGCCTGGAAGGCGTACCGGGATTGGCAGGCGAGCCAGCAGGGACAGGGCCGCCCCGTCGCCGCAGGTGGCGGCAGCCCGGCGGAGTTGCCCGAACGATGGGAACGCGCGGCCGAAGGATCCGCTTTCCTGCCCACGGCCCCGGCGGCACGCGACGACCTCTCTCTGCGTCTGCTGCGGGCGATGATTGCCGCAGCGAAGGCGGACGGGCATCTCGACGCATCCGAGCAGCAACGGATCTTCGCGAAGATCGACGACCTGCAGCTCGGCAACGACGACAAGGCTCTGCTCATGGACGAGCTGCGAGCGCCGCTCGACATCGACGCCGTCGTGCGCGGTGTCGATTCACTCGAGCTCGCGACCGAGATCTACGCGGTCTCGCGACTCGCCATCGATCCGGATCACGCCGCGGAAAAGGCCTACCTGCAGCTCTTGGCCAGCCGGCTTCAGCTACCCGACGACCTGGTTGCTCGCCTCGACGCGGGCGTCGCCCACGTATCCGAGTAGCGTGGCGGGCTGCGCCGGGGCTGGTGGCTTGGTGACGAAGTCGCGCGTTCGCGGAGGCATGTAGTCGATCGGTCCGAAGACGATCCGCAGGCGTTCGGCGAGCCCTGGGTTGTGGCGCAGCTCGTAGGCGATCCGGGCGGCGCCGCCGAAAACCACACGCAATGGGTTGAGACGGATCGCCGGATCACCGGTCCAGCCGATGGCCGGGCGCTCCCGCGGGGGCTCGACGAACGTCCCGAGCAGGCGATCCCACATCAGGAACGCGCCGCCGCCGAGGTTGGCGACCTGGTGCTCGCGCGCCGACGAATGGTGCACGTAGTGGTAGGCTCCATGGCCGCCGAACAGACTGGTGGCGAAGCGCAGTAGCCGGTTCCGCTGGCACAATTCGTAGTGCACGCTGGAGTGGTTGAAGATCTCGAAGCAGTAGGCGCATAGGGCGAGCAAGCCGACCTCGAGAACCAACGGTTCCGACGCGAACAGCTTCGCCGCCAGAGTGGCGCAAGCGACGCGCGGAATCCAGACGAGGAAGTCGAAGCCGAAAGCCAAGGGCGCACCCAGCGGGTGCAGGTAGTCCGGCAGATGGTGCGGCGCGTGGCACACATGCCAGAGAAGCCGCGAGCGATGGCCGAGCCAGTGGACGAAGTAGGCAGTGAACGAGTAGAGCGTCCAGCCCAGAAAGATCGCCCAGGGCATCGCCGGAAGTTCCACCAGTGTCGGCACCCAGCGGTCGACCGCCTCTTCCAGCACGTGCAGCACGCCCGCGAGCTCGACGGCCGGCCACAGCGTCGTCGCCACCGCGGCGACGGCGGCGGCGAGCAGCACCTGGATCCCCGCCGCCGGCGCGTAGACCATCAGATTGCGACGCAGACGGACGCGGTCGACGCGTTCGGCGTGAACGAAGTACCCTACCACCGATACCGCCAACCGCACCGCGAACGTCACCGCCACCAGGGCGATCCACGCCAACGGCATCGTGCCCAACATCCGGAGATCGGCGAGCGTGGCGAACTCGTCGCTCGGGGGCACGAGGAGAAGCTCGACGAAGATGTACACGACGACGCACGCGACGACGGCAGGGGGCAACCAACGCGCCCGTGCCGCACGCGTCGCGTCCACCTCGGCACTCCAGAGGCGCCGCGACCAGGACACAGGACTCATGCCCGCCCCGCGGCCCGCACCGCCGCGAAGGCGCGCAACGCATGGGCGATGTCGTCGTCGGTGTGGGTCGCCATCAGGGTCACCCGCAGGCGGGACGTCCCGGCGGGTACGGTCGGCGGGCGGATGCCCTGCGCGAACACGCCACGCTCGAGGAGATCCTCGCACATGGCCATCGTTTGATCGGGATCGCCGACGATGATCGGCAGGATGTGGGAGCAGTGCGGCACATCGTAGCCGAGCTCGCCGAGCCCCTGGTGCAGGCGGGCGGCGTTGGCCGCCAGCCGCGCCCGCCGGGCATCATCCTCCCGCGCGAGAGCAACGGCAGCGCGAGCCGCCGCGACGATCATCGGCGGGAGGGCGGTGGTGAACACGAAGCTGCGTGCTTCGTTGATCAGGTACTCGATGACGCTGTGCCGGCCCACGACGAACGCGCCGAAGCAGCCGAGAGCTTTGCCGAGCGTGCCCATCTGCACGGTGACGCGGTCGCCCAGGCGGTCGCGGCCGACGACACCGCTGCCGCCGGGCCCGACGACACCGGTGGCGTGCGCTTCGTCGACGAGCGTCATCGCTCCGAAGCGGTCGGCGAGGTCGCAGATCGCCGGTAACGGCGCCTCGTCCCCGTCCATGCTGAACACGGAATCGGTCACGATCAGCTTGCGGCGCCCAGCGCTGGCGGCCAACAGCGCCTCGAGGCGCTCGACGTCGTTGTGCGGATAGACATGGATGCGCGCGCGCGACAGCCGGCACCCGTCGATCAAGCTGGCATGGTTGAGCTGGTCGCTGAACACGTCGTCGCCCGGACCCACCAGCGAGGCGATGGTGCCGATGTTGGCGTGGTAGCCCGACGTGAACACCAGGGCCGCTTCGCTTCCCTTGAGCTCGGCGAGCGACGCTTCCAGGTCGCGGTGCGCATGCATCGAGCCCGACACCAGACGCGACGCGCCGGCGCCGACGCCGTAGGCGTCGAGCGCTTGCGCCGCCGCCTCGCGCAGCGCCGGATGGTTCGCGAGCCCGAGGTAGTTGTTGGAGCACAACGACAGGGCTCTGCGCCCATCGACCTCGACCCAACGATCCTGCTCGCCGGCAACCCAGCGCAGGTGCCTACGCAAGCCCGCCGCCTCGCGGCGCGCCAGCGCGTCGTCGAAGAAGGAAGCGTCGCCCATCGCAGCGATCGTGAAGGTTTCGGCGGAATTCTTCAATTGCACCCACCGGTGCCGCCACCATTCTTGCCCGACCGTGCGGCCTGCCGTAGCCTGCGTGACGATGGCAGACATCGTACAGCTTGGGGCGCGAGGGGAGATCGTCCTTCCGCGCAAGGTACGCGCCGACCTCGGCCTGCGCGCGGGCGACCCGCTCACGGTCGAGCTCGATGGCGAGAGCATCGTCGTTCGGCGCAAGGCAAGGCGCTTCGCCGAATACCTGGAGAAGGTGGGACGGCGCTGAGCTGCAGCACGTTTTCGTAGCGGCCGCATTGCCCGAGGCCGGCACAGGCGCTACGTCAAGTCGACATGCGCACACGAGAGCTCGCCCAGCTGAAGAACACCGGGCACCAGGGCATCAACGCCCTGTTCGCGAAGGCTCACTCCGCCGATTGGGACATCGAGAACGACGTCGACTGGTCGACGCCCGTGCCCAAGGACGACCCGCTGGTCGCGTTCGAGTGGGGCGCATTCTCGAAGACACCGACGTTCCGCGAGCTGCCGCACGAGGTGAAGGTCCACGCGACCCGCCGTGGCGTCGGACGCATCCTCGGCATTCTCAAGTTGGGCGAGGCGGTTGCGCAGGACGTCTGCGCCAAGCTGGCACTGCTGCTCCCCCAGGAGGACTACCGCAACCACGCGGTCGCCCAGGCGATGGACGAAGCGCGCCATCACCTCGCGTACCATCGATTCCTCGACAAGATGGACGAAGAGGTCGAGGAGATCGACTTCGGCACCGAGATGATGTTCGAGTCGCTTCTCCAGAGCCACGACCCGCTGCGCCTGATCGCAACCGAGCAGTTCTTCCTCGAGAGCCTGGCGATGGGCTTGTTCGAGGGTATCGCCACCCACGCCACGAATCCGCTGCTGCGCGACATCCTCACCTTGATCACCCGCGACGAGAGCCGTCACATGGGTTTCGGCGTGCTCTACATCGACGAGTGGATGAAGCAGCACACGCTCGACGAGCGCATCGAATTCGCACGCCACTGGCTGCCGCAGATCCTCGGCTTCGTTGCCGACCAGCCCGGACCGATCGTCCTCGGACGAGTCGTCGCCCGCCTGCGGGAAGCGGGCGTGACCGACGCCGAGGCAAGGGGCAGGCGCATGCTCGTCGAGCAGCAGGCGATCAACCGGACCGAGGCCGACGAAGTGCTGGCGGGAAGGCGCTTGCCGCACCTGCTGACCAGCGCGCGGCGCGCCGGCCTGCTCGCGCCGGAGATCACCGAGGCGCTGGACTTGGCCGCGCACCCGCTCGTCGTTGCGACGCAACGAGCCGCGCGCACGAGCGCTGCGGTCGGCTGACCGCGGCGGCGTAGCGATCGATCAATCGGGGAACGTCGGCAGGATGACCGTCGAGGAACGCCCGCCTTCGAGGTAGGGCATGTTGCTCGACGTCGACGGCTCACCCGATCCCGGCACGGTGAAGCGGTCGATCACGAGTCCGACGACGGGAACGTCGACGGCGCGCACGATCGCGTGCACGGTATCGGTGCCTACCGCCGACTTGCGCAGCGGCGAAATGGTGCTGAAGCGACGCTTCTCCAGACTCTTGATCTGTAGCGAGCCTTAGAATTGCTTCTTTAGTTCGTTGATGACGGCTATCTGGACTACGGTTTCCGTCGTGCGCTTGCGCAACAAGTCCTCTTCGCAGGGCACGAGAATCAGCTCACTGTCCGAACCGGCCTGGCTCGCCAGTGCGTTGAAGTGCAGGCGATCGGGGCACTGTTCGTAGGTGACGCCATCGAGCGCCACGCGACCGGTGAAGCTGCCGGCGACGAGGCGACGGAACCCGATCGCGCTGTAGCCGACGGTCTGCCCGTCGGTATCGGACACGATCGCGCGGCCTTGCAACGCGTTGTGGGCGCTCAGCGACGTGCTGCTCGGCTGCACGAAGCACTTGAGCTCGGCCTGCTCGGCGGTGAGCGGCGGCGCGATGCGCAGCCCGTTGCCGCTCTGCCCCGTGCTCGCCAACCACGCAATCGGCTGCAACGCGGTGAGACGCACGAAGAAATCGATGCCGCGGCACGTCTCGGCATTGACGTAGTGGCACTTCACCGTGACCGGCGCGTTGGTGAGGTTCATCATCTCGACGAGCGTGTCCTCGCCGGAGCGCGTCGACACGAGCGGGTAGACCAGGACCGCCGTCGGCAGCTTCTGCGCCGGCGGTACGCCGAGCACGCTGAAACCGGTCGGATCCTCCTCGTCGATGATCGAAATCTGCGTAGCCGTGGCCGTCGGCGTGCGTGTGGGAGTCGGCGGTAGCGGCGTCGACGTGCGCGTCGGCACCGCGGTCGATGTCGCCGGCACCGGGGTCGGCGTCGCCGTCGCTGGCGGCTGCGTGAACGTGGCCGTGGGCAACGGCGTCGGGAACGGCGTGATCGGACCTTGGCTTAGCAGCTGCGTGAACAGCGCGAGCAGCATCGTCAGGATGCGGAAGAGCTCAGCCATCACCGTGGGAATCCCGGGAATTGCACCGTGGCCCGGCGGCCCCCGGAAAACGATGGCTCGTTACCGGCAATGCCGACGGTTCCAGAAAAATCGACGGCGTCGATCACCAGGCCGAGAAGCGGCCCCTGGACGCCGCGGACGTTCATCTGCGCGGTGTCGGTGCCGATCGCCGCTCGCGTCAGGAAGCTGGCGATTTCGGGAAAGCGAAAGACGCCCGTGCACTCCATCCCCGTCGACGCCGAGTAGGTTTGCTCGAACTCGTTGGTGATCAAGAACTGCACCGTGAGCTCGGTGGGAATTTGCAGAATCAGATCCTGGTCGCAGGGGATCAAGATCAGCTCGTTCGGCAGCGTCTCGTTGGTCTGCACCTGGAAATGCAGGCGGTTCGGACAGGCGGCGTAGGTCGACCCGTCGAGCTCGACGATTCCCGTGTACGGACCGGGGGACAGGCGTTGGAAGCCGACGGCACCGTAGGAAACCGTCTGCCCGTCGTCGGCGTAGACCGTGGCGCGACCCTGGATCGCGTTGTGGTAGTCGACCTCGTTGCGTGGCGCGACCACTGCACACTTGAGCTCGCCGGTGCCGTAGAACGGCGGCGCCGCGGTGCCGCTGAAGGGGTCGAACGTGCCGCGCCGAGCCGTCCATGCCATCGGCTGGTACGGCGTCAGCGAAAGGAAGAAGCCGATCTCCAGGCAGGAGTCCCCGTGCACGTAGAAGCACTGCAGGTCGACGTAGTCGCCGCTCAGGTTGACGATTTCGATGCGCGTGTCGCGCGTGCCCTCGGTATCGATCAAGGGGTAGATGAGCAGGGCCGACGGGAGCTTCTGCGCCGGCTGTGCATGCCCAGCCGACATGAAGGCGCCGCTCCCGACCAGGAGAGCGGCGAGCGTGATGAATGTTCTCCACATCCTCGAATTCATCCGGCAACCATCCAACGCGCGGATGCTAGTTCCGCCTTCGTCGAAACTCAAGCGTAAACGGGCGGCGCTGGCCGCAGGCGCACCAGCGATGCGCCCCAAGGGGCGACGGTCGGTGCGGCGCCAACCATCGTTACACGTGGGCGCACGTCGTGCAGCGCCGTCACTTGCTCGCGGCCGCTTCCGCGGGGCGCGCACGAAGGTTGCTCGCGGCGGGGTAGCCCGGCGCGAGCCGCCGCCGCAGTCGTTCGCCGTACAGGCGAATGGCGTTCGTCGAGACCAGCCGCGTCACGTAGTCCAAGCCGAGTTGCGGGTTGCTGCTGGCCTTCTCCAGGGCGCCATCGTCACTTGCGTGCCAACGACCGTACCCGGTGGACCAACACGCGAGACGCTCGCCCACGGGCCCGAAGGCGTCGCGCAAGTGCGCCGCGCCGGGATCGTCACTGCCGCAGGTGACGAAGACCTGACCGCGGGCGAAGTACTCCTCCGGGTTGCGCTCGGCCGGGACACCCTCGGCCGCAGCGAGCGTCGGCGCGACCGCTCCCGACACCATCGATCGCAGCTCGCGCAGGCCACGCCGTCGACCGAGCCAGCCGCGCCGGCCGCGCTCCCGGAGATACTCGACCGCGAATCGCCGGCTCGAGAAAACCGGCGGCGCGTCGAGGAGGTCGCGCCGCTGCCAGCGATCGCAGAGCTCGAACACGAAATTCGGCAGCCACCCGCAACCTGCGTCGACGACACCGAAGCGCAGTTGGGGATGGCGCTCGAGCACGCCGTGCACGACCAGCTCGGCGAGCGTGCGCTGCGCCTGCCCGGGCTGGTCGACGACCTCGTCCACCAGCACGTCGACCGCGTCGCCCGCGGCGGCGGCCCACGGGTGCACGACCACGGCGACGCCGAGGAACTCGGCCGTCTCCCACAGGGGCCTGAACTGCGCAGCAGCGAGCCCTTCCCGCACCGCCACTTCCGGGAACGCGTCGCCCGCCGCCGGATGGGGCCGCGGCACCCCCGCCGGCACCGCGATCGCCGGCATCGCCAGGTCGACCGCACAGTACCGGAGCTCCGCCGTCGCCGCGGCGACGTCCTGCGCGGGAACGACCCCCACCGGCACCAGGCGCGTCGGCGCCGCCGCGCACTCGTCGGCGATCGCTTCGTTGTAGGCACGACAGAGTGCCGCCGCGAGCTCGGCGTCGCGCAGCCGCGAGAAGACCGTCGCCAACGTCGGGTGCAGGATCTGTACGTCCACTCCCACCCGGTCCATGTCGCCGAGCCGCGCGCGGGGAAACATCGCCCCGAGTGTCGTCGGGCGCTCGGCGTAAGGCGAAAGCGCGGCCGCTGGAAAGCGCCACGCGCGGCGCCCGCCACGAGCATCCGCATCGTCGATCTCCCACACGAGGTGTCCCTCGGCAGCCGCAACCAGACGCACGCGTGCCCGCAGGTCGGCGTCGAGCGCATCGAGAAAGCTCGTCGGGTTCTCGATCTTGCGCGCGGCGGCGTCGATCACGGGTACGTCGCGAAACATCTGGGGGCATCCGGTGGAATCCCCGCGAACAAAGCCGGAAGCGGCGCCGTCGTCAATCGAGAAGCGGCCGAGGCGGCGGCCCGTCTCCCCCCACGATCGGCACGAACTTCGTTTCAAATTTGGTTGCATCGCGGCTAAGAGAGGAGAACATGGCCGCCGCCTCGCCGATCATTCGCCGGGCGCGCCGCACCGACTTCACCGCGACGATGCAGGTTCTGGCGGCGAGTGGGGTCGCGGTGCCGCCGCCGGACCGCGCCACGCTGCGCCGGTTCCGCGCCGTCGTCGCCGACCTCGGCGCCGATTTCTACGTCGCCGTAGGTGCTGGCGCGGTCGTCGGCATCCTCCATCAGACCTACCAGCGCCGCCTGACGACTCGGGCCCGCGCTCAGCTCGACTTGCTGGTCGTCCACCCCGAGCACCGCCGTCGCGGGGTCGGCGGTGCCCTGCTCCGCTTTGCCTGCAAACGCGCCGCGCAGCGCGACTGCGCCTTCGTCGCCCACGACCTGGGTGCCGACGACGACGCCGCCCGCGCATTGCTCACGGCCCACACCCTGCGACCGACCGCGACCACCTGGGTCGCCGCCGTCGCCGGCGGAGATGCCGCTCATGGCTGAGTTGTCGAAGGCGATCGCCCGACTCATGGAGGAGCAGCGCCGCGATCCCGCGCAGGCGCCTGCCGATCCACCGCCCGTACGTGAGGCAGTCGATTCCAGCCGAGCCCAGGTAGCGCCCGGCGAACGCGCGCTCGCCGAGCATTTCGTCCGGCTGTTCGCGACGACCCCGGGCGCCGCCGCCCTCGACGAACGCGAGCTCTCGGCGCTCGCCATGGTCGCCTTTCGGTACCTGGTCGAACGCACCGCCGAAGAGCCCAGGGTTCGCGCTTTCAGCCCGGACATGGCGCACGAAGGCTGGGAGGCGAGCGGTACGGTGTTGCAAGTGCTGATGCGCGACCGGCCGTACATCGTCGACACCATCCGCGAGAGCTTGCGCGAGGCCGAGTGCCGCATCGAGACGCTGCTGGCGCCGACGTTTCATGTCGAGCGCGATCCGCGCCGCGCCGTCCTGGCCATCGATCCGCCCGGCCCGATCGGCCCGCACGAAACCTTCGTGCACGTCCAGCTCGAACGCCATCCCGAGCCTCAGGTGATCGCCCATCTGGTGGCCGACCGACTGCGCGACCTCATCCTCGCCACCGAGGACGAGTCGGCCATGCGCTTGCGCCTCGAAGAGACCGCGGCCGAGTTGCGCGAGCGCACCCTGCCGCGCCCGTGGAGCGCCGAGGCCGGCGCCGCGGCCGAGTTCCTCGAGTGGCTCGCAGCTGGCCATTTCGTGATGCTCGGCTACCGCGAGTACGAGCTGTCGGGTCAGGGGCTCGAACGCTACGCCCGGCTGCGCCCGGGTTCCGGCCTCGGCATCCTGCAGAGCGAGGATCTTTCGCGCTACGCCCAGGCGGCCGTGCTCTCCGACGCACTGCGCCGGCGCCTGCACGAGCCGCCGCTGGTGATGCTGTCCAAGACCAACGCACGCAGCACGGTCGCACGGCGCGACTACATGGACTACGTCGGCGTCAAGGTCATCGACAGCGCCGGCGTCGTCGTCGGCGAGCGCCGCTTCCTCGGCCTGTACGATGAGAGCGCCCGGGCGGCGGCGGCATCGACCATCCCGCTGCTACGAGCCAAGCTCGACGCCGTGCTCGAGGCCGAGGGCGCTCCATCCGGATCGCGCGAAGCGGAGCGAATCACCTCCGCCTTCGATGCAGTGCCGCGCAGCGCCGTTCTGGCCCTGGGCCCACCCGCGTTGCACGCTCACGTGCGCGCCATCCTGGAGGCGCCCGAGGCCACCAACGCGCGCGTCGACTACCAACCCGATGCGCTCGACCGTGGCGCCGTCGTCCTCGTCACGCTGCCCCGCGATCGCTTCGCACGCGAGATGTTCCGCCGTACGGAGCAGCGCCTGGTGCAGGCGTCGGGCGCGTCCGCCGTTCTCGACCGCGACCTGTTTCTCGGCGACGACCACGTTCGCATGCACTTCTACCTCGCCGCCCAGGCCGACACCGTGGCCTCCTTCCGCGTCGAGGAGCTGCGCGGCCCGGTCATGGAGCTGCTGCGCACCTGGGAAGACCGCCTGCGCGACGAGCTGCGGCGGTTGGTTCCCGCGCACCTCCTCGACGAGGTCGTCGCTCGCTACGGAGCCGCGCTGCCCGCGGCCTACAAGGCCCATCACGACATCGGCACGGCCGCACAGGACGTGCTGCGCTTCGAAGAGGTGCGCACGACCGGACACGCCGCCGTCGATCTCGCCGACGACCCCACCGCACCCGGCCGCTTCGGCATCCTCAAGCTGATCCACGCCGATCGCGACTTCATCGTCGGTGAATGGGTGCGTGCCATCGGCCGCCTCGGGCTCGGCGTGCACCAGCTCGAGAACGTCGACGTCGAGCTCGAGGGCACCCACCCCCTGGCCCTCATCTCGCTGCGCGTGCGCGACGAGCACGGCCCGCTCGACCTGGCACGTACCGCCAGCCTGACGATTCCTGCGCTGCGCCGACTGCAGGCGGGCGTCATGGCCGACGACGAGCTCAACGCGCTGATTCCGCGTGCCGGCCTCGCCTGGCGCCAGGTCGATGTCCTGCGCGCATGCGTCGGCTACGCCGCGCAGTCCGGCATCGCCGGCAGTTCCGCGGCGGCGATGCGGGCGCTGTCGCGCCACCCACAGTCGGCGCGGCTCTTGTGGGACTACTTTGCCGCGCGCTTCGACCCGATGGAGCCCGCACCCGCGCGCGACCGCGCCACCCGGGCCCTGCCCGAGATCGAAAGGCGCTTCGAAGAGAGCCTGCGCGCGGGCCTCGGCGACGCGGAACGACTCGTCCTGCGCAACCTCCTCGCCGTCCTGCGGGCGACGTCGCG
>CALJUJ010000366.1 GCA_937975525.1 uncultured bacterium | reverse complement strand
CACGCGTGCGCTTTGCGCGCGCCGCTCGCAGCGCTAACAGATGCCCATGCTCACTGCCCCGACCCTCGGCGAGCTCCTGCGCCGCGCGGCCGCCCGCTGCGGTGCCGAGCCCGCCTTCCGCTACCGCGACGAAACCTTGTCCTACGCGGACTGGGACCGCCTCGCCGATGCCATGGCCGCCTACCTGCACGACCACGGGCTGCGCCGGGGCGACGTCGTCGCCCTGTGGCTGCCGTCGACACCGCTCTATCTCGTCGCCTACCTGGCAGCCGCGCGCCTGGGCGTCGCGACCACCGGCATCAACGTTCGCTACCGTCGCCTCGAGGCCGGGCACGTCTTGCGCCAATCGGGCGCCAAGGTCCTGCTCGCCGTCGACGGTTGGCCGGGCGCACCCCTGGGTGAGCTCGTCGCCGAGCTACGCTCGGAGTTGCCCGAGCTCGAGGACGTCGTCTGGCTTTCGCGGGACGATCTCGTCGGCGGCACGGCGGCGCTGGTCGAACGCCTCGCCGCGCCCGCCGGCGTGTCGTCGCCGATCGACGTCGCCCCGTCCGACCCCGCCGCCATCGTCTTCACCAGTGGCACGACCGGCGTTCCGAAGGGCGCCTGCTACACGCATGCGAGCCTCCTGGCGCTGGCCATCATCGAGACGCGTCGCTACCCCGGCGGCGCGATCCCGTTTCGCAAGCACCTGGGCGCAGGCCTGTCGTTCGCGCACATCGGCACGATGGGCCGCGTCGCGGTACAGATCGGGCACTGTGGCTTGTCGATCCTCCACGACGCGTTCGACCCTGCCGCGGTTCTCGAGGAGATCGAGCGCGAGCAACTCGTCCATCTCGGCGGGATCCCGACGCAGATCATCCTGCTGCTCGACCATCCCGATCGGCGGCACCGCGATCTGAGCTCGTTGCGATCGTTGTTGCTGGGCGGCGCCGCTTCGTCCCCCGACCTCATCCGGCGCATCGCCGCCGAGCTCGAGGTCACGATCAGTGTTCGCTACTCTTCGACGGAAGTTGGGATCGCAACCGCGTCCCTGCCCGAGGATTCTCTCGAGACCTTGGTGACGACCGTCGGCAAGCCGACGCCGGGCGTCGAGCTACGCATCGTCGATGCGGACAATCACGCCCTGCCGCCCGAGCACGCCGGCGAGGTGGTGGTCCGCTCACCCGCGACCATGAGTCACTACTGGCGAGCTCCCGAGGCGACCGCGGCGACGATCGACGAGGACGGTTGGGTCCACACCGGAGACGTCGGCTTTCTCGACGCGCAGGGCTATCTCCGACTCAAGGGCAGGCAGAGCGAGATGTACATTCGCGGCGGCTTCAACGTGTACCCAACCGAGGTCGAGAACCGCCTGGCACAACACCCGAAGGTCGTTCGTGCGGCAGTCGTCCCAAAACCCGATGCCACGTTCGGCCAGCTCGGCTGGGCCTTCGTGGTCGCCACCGATCCGCTCGACCCGCCGACACTCGACGAGTTGCGGCGATTCGTCGGTGCGGAAATGGCCAGCTTCAAGCGGCCGGACGGGTTGACGCTGGTGCCGGAGTTGCCGGTCACCAGCATGTTCAAGGTGGATAAGCGTCGCTTGCAGGCGTCTCTCGGTGCGGACTGAAGAACGAGACGACGCGACCGTCGGCATCCACCAGACGCACGCCGGTTTCCCAATCGTTCGGTAGTTGCGCCTCGACGCGCAGCTCGCGGCGGCCAGAGTCGAGTCGCACGGGCCCGGGCGGCCGAGGCGCGCCGTCGACGACGAGCTCGGCACGGGTACGGCCGATCCACTCGAGACGAACCGTACGGCCCGGAGGCGCAACGTCGAGCCAACCCTGCCATTGCGCCCGGCAGCTCCCGGTGCGTGTGGGAGTCCAACACGCGCGCGGAACGCTCGCGTAGCCGATGAAGGGTTCGCGGCGATCGATGTCGGGTGGGCCGTCGCGGGTACCGTCCAGCCAGTAGCGTGCCCGCAGCCGCAGCATCCCCTCGCGCCGTTCGCGTGGCTCCGCGAGCGTGCACGCCACGAGCGAGACCGAGGGGCGGTCGGGCTCCGCGTGCGACCGACACGTGGTGCCCGGATAGACGTTGCGCAGGGCAGCTGCGGAGGCTTCCGATTCCATTGGGTTCTGGATGACGATGGTCGATGGAATCGAGGCCGCGCTGCCGTCGAGCAAGCCCGGAAGATCGTCGAGATCGATGCCGCTCAAGACCGGGTCGATGAGCCAGGCGTAGTTCGCCCGGTAGTGGTAGCCCTCGTCGAAGAAGCGGTGGATCAGCGACAACAGGCCGATGTCGGAGGGCGACGTCGTCCGTCCGTAGCGAATCAGCGCCGTGTAGTGGTCGCGGAACGCCATGCGCGTGGCCGGGCTCGTCGCCATGTCGACGTGGTACGTCCGGAAGCTCCACGTTGCGACCCAGGCGGCCGCCAGCACCGCCACGATGGCCAGGAGTTTGCGGCTGCGGTGCGTTCTCGGGCGTGGCAGCGAATCGACCATGACCGCTGCGAAGTACGCCACCAGGACCGTCACACCCTGCAGCCGGCGAACATCGAGGTTCTGCACGAAGACCGTACCGCCGACGAGCAGGACGACGAGCACGAGCAGGAAGAATGCGTCGTAGCGCTGCCAGGGGCGGCGTAGGGCGAGAAGGACGCCGGGGACGAAGAGCGTCGCGGTCACCGGATCGAGCATCGGTCGACCCGGCACGTTGAACGTCAACGCGCCGTCCCCCCGGTGCATGAAGAGCCGAGCGACTTCGAGGACACGTTGGTAGCGCAGCTCGAAGAAGGCACCGAGGTCGTCGGTGTAGTAGCTGCGATTCGCCAGCGAGCGCTCCGCCGCCTCTAGGTAGTACGTCGACAGGCCTTCGATGCCGAGAAGGCCAACAATCGGCGCAGCGAGAAGCAGGAGAAGCACGGCGAACACCACGAGCGCGATCAGGTCGCGTGCGGCACCGGGCGTATGCTGCTGCCGGTTGCGCAGCAGCCGCGCCGCCCCGAGACCGAAGAGGAACACGATCGCGAAGGCGGCCGTCGCCCGATACCCCGCATACGAATAGAGCGTCGTCGCCGAGGCGAAGGCGAGCCAAGGCAAGACGGCACGTCGTCGCGTACGGCCGTAGTGCACGAGCATCGCGAAGGTCCCCACGACGACGACGTTGCTGAGGAAAATTGGATGGGCACAACGGCTGTAGAGGATGTTCCAACTCATCGCCGCTACGAGAAACGTAGCGACGACCGCCGCCGTCGGGCGGAACAACTGGCGAAACAGCAGGTGAGCTACCAAGATGGTCAGCCAACTCGCGACCGTAAACGGAATGCGGATCGTCGTGAACGTAGGCTCGTCCGTCAGGGCGAGGGCCAGGGCCGTCAATTGGTAGTCGAGGGCGAACTCCCACGGCCGCGATCCGGCGAGCACCTGGGTTCCGCCGAGGCCGCGTGGCACTCGCTGGAGATCGGAAGAGCACACGTCTGAACTCCAGTCACACTGATATAACTCGTAT
>CALJUJ010000365.1 GCA_937975525.1 uncultured bacterium | reverse complement strand
CAAGCCCTGTAGCGGCCGCCGTCCCGGCGGCATCGGGGCGGCGGAACACAAGCTCGAACCCGCCGAGACGGCGGGCGCTACAGCGGCGGCGCCGGAAGGCGATGGCACGTCGCCCGACGACACGAACCCTTGCGACTCCCCGGGGGGAACGTTCATAAAGGCAGACGGCATCGGCCGGCCATCCCGCCGATGCGAGGCTACGTCACCAATCGCATGAAGAAGCGCTGGATCCTGCTCACGGTCGTCGCCGGCCTACTCGCGCTCGGCTACGCCAGCGGCGCGTGGCACCACCTCACCGACGAGCAGGAGCTGCGCCGGCTGCTGCTGCAGAGCGGACCGTGGGGCGGCGTGTTGTTCGTCGCGCTCTTCACCGTTCTCGTCGCCCTCGGATCGCCGGCGATGTTCTTGATCGTCCCGGCGAGCATCGTCTGGCCGTTCGCGCAGGCGTCGCTGCTCGTCTACCTCGGCGCCCTCGGCTCCGCCGCGCTCGGCTTCGCCATCGCCCGCTACGGCGCCCGCGACGCGGTCGAAAAGTACCTGCCGACGCGGGTGCGCGTCTGGGACGAGCGTCTCGAGAGCAACGGCTTCGGCGCGGCGCTGACGCTGCGGATGATTTTCTATTGTGCGCCGTGGACGAACTGGGTGCTCGGCCTCTCCCGCGTGCGCGTCGGCGCGTACGTCGCGGCAACGCTGATCGGTTTCGTTCCCTGGACGTTGCTGTGGGTCTACATCGGCGCCGCCGGCTTCGCGTGGCTGCGCGAGCAGAGCACCGGCGTGCTGCTCGGCCTCGCCGCCGTGGTCATCGCCTTCGTGGCGATTCGTGCATGGCGCAGGCGCCGCGAGGCACCGCTCGCCGACGAGCTCACCGCGGTCCCCGTCGTCCCGCCGCCCGTCGCCGGCGACGAGACCTGACCTCATCGATGCGGCGCGTCCTGCCGCTCGGCCGTTTCGGGTTGACGCGGCGCGCACTTGGTTCTAGGCAGTGTCCCAACAAAACCATCCGGGGGGATGACATGCAGCATCAAATCCGAGTGTTCGCGATTCTCTGTTCCTTGGCCGTGGCAGCATGTGGCGGTGGTGGTGGCGGCGGCGGGAGCAGCGAGCCGACCGGCGTCAACGACTTCGTCAGCGGTGTACAGACCGATGGCGGTGCCGTCGGCTCACCGCGGGCGGGCATGCCGCCCGATCCGAGTGGCGGCCCGACCGTCACCGCCGACGACGAGGTGACGATCATCCCGGGCGGTAGCGTGCCGATCGACGTCAGCGCCGACGGGCCGTTCACCAGCGTCGTCGTGTCGATCATCGACTTCGGTCCGGTGTCGAGCGGGGCACAGTCGCGCGGCTCGGCCACAGGGGAAGGCCAGATCATCGACGGCTTCTTCCAGGTCGATCTGGCCAACGCCGCCTCGTCGGTTCGTCTCGAGCTCACGGCGCCCCAAAGCCTCGCCAACCGCGAGTTCTCGTATCGCTTCCAGGTCGTGGCGCCGGACGGCCGCGTCAGCCTCGTGGCCCTGACCAAGGCGAATCGAGTCGACGTCGGCACCGGCGACGTGCAGGTCAGCATTGCCTGGGACGCGCTCAGCGACGTCGATCTGCACGTCATCGACCCATTCGGGGACGAGATCTTCTTCGGCGTGCCGTTTTCGGAGTCGGGCGGCGTGCTCGACCTCGATTCGAACCCCGCGTGCGCGATCGACGGCATCAACAACGAGAACATCACCTGGCCTTCGGGAGCCGCCCCGCGTGGCGAGTACATCGTCCGCGTCGAGTACTTCGACAGCTGCAACGTGCCGGCGACCAACTACGTCGTGACGATCAACTTCGGAGGACGCACCCAAACGGTGCGCGGAACTCTGACCGGCCCGGGCACGTCCGGTGGCCCCGGCGCCGGCACCACCGTCGCGACGTTCACGTTCTGACCGGGGAAGGGCGGAGGGCAGCCGCGGCGTGCGCAGCGCACGATCGCGGCTGCCTCTCCGTATCAGCTCTCCCGTTTCGACTCCTGCACGATCTTCTCGGCGAGGTGAGGCGGCACCTCCTCGTAGTGTGAGAAGGCGATCGTGAACGAGCCGCGACCGCTGGTCATCGAACGCAGGTCGGAAGCGTACTTCAGCACCTCGGCCATCGGCACCTGCGCCTTGATCACCTGACCGCCGGCCTTCGCGTCGACCGACTGCACCTTGCCGCGGCGGCTGTTCAGGTCGCCGATGACGTCGCCCATGCACTCGTCGGGGGTGCTCACGGTCATGCGCATGACCGGCTCGAGCAGGATGGGCTTGGCCTTCTCCATCGCGTGCTTGAACGCCATCGAGCCGGCGATCTTGAACGCCATCTCCGACGAATCGACGTCGTGGTACGAGCCGTCGTACAGCGTCGCGCGCAGGTCGACGATCGGGTAGCCGGCGACGAACCCCTCGTCCATCGCCTCGCGGATGCCCTTTTCGACGGCGGGGATGTACTGGCGCGGCACGACGCCGCCGACGATCTCGTCGCCGAACTCGAAGCCGCGGCCGCGCGCAAGTGGCTCGATGCGCACCCAGGCGTCGCCGAACTGGCCGCGGCCCCCGGTCTGCTTCTTCAACCTACCCTGCGCGTCGGCCTTGGCCTTGATCGTCTCCTTGTAGGGGATCTTCGGCGCCGCGAGCTCGACTTCCGCCCCGTACTTGCGCTTCAGGCGCTCGATGGCGACCTCGATGTGCAGCTGGCCGACGCCGGAGAGGATGAGGTCGCGGGTCTGCGGATCGCGGTGCATGTCGAGCGACGGATCCTCCTCCATCAAGCGGTGCAGGCCCTGCGCCGCCTTTTCCTCGTCGCCTTTGCCCTTCGGGTTGATCGCGAACGAGATCGACGGCGGCGGCAGGTCGAGCCCCGGGAAGCGCACCGGCGCCTTGTCGCTGCACAGCGTGTCGCCCGTCGCCGTCACCTTGAGCTTGGCGACGCCGACGATCTCGCCCGGCAGGGCGCGCGCGACCTGCACGTGCTTCTTGCCCTCGAAGCGCAGCAGGTGCCCGAGCAGCTCCTTCTCGTCGTGGCTCGCGTTGAGCACGGTCGAGTCGGCGCTGGCGACGCCCGACACGACGCGCAGCAGCGTCAGCTTGCCGGCGAACGGATCCGCGATCGTCTTGAACACGAACGCGGAGAACGGATCGTCCGCCGACGGCAGGCGCTCGACGGGCTCGTCGATGCCGGGATCCGTGCCCGCGACCGCCCCGAGATCGGCAGCCGAGCCCAGGTCGGAGACCAGGGCTTCGAGCAACTGCGGCACGCCGGCGAGCGCGCTCGCGGAACCGCAGAACACCGGAAGAAGCGAATGCGAAAGCGTGCCGACGCGCAGCGCCTCGGCGGTTTCCTCGTCGGTGAGCGTCCCCTCCTCCAGGTAGCGCTCGGTGTAGTCGTCGTTCGCCTCGGCGGCGAGCTCGATCATGTGCTCGCGGGCGGCGGCGACCTCCGCCTCGAGCTCGGCCGGCACCGGTGCCTCGTGCACCGTGCCGTCGTCGCCGAGCAGGTAGGCCTTCCGCGACATCAGGTCGACGACGCCGCGGAACTCGTGGCCGGAGCCGATCGGATACTGCACGGCGACCGGGTTGGCGCCGAGCACGTTCTTCATGTCGGCGAGCGCCTCGTCGAGCGTGGCGTTCTCGCGGTCCATGCGGGTGACGAAGGCGATCGCCGGCAGGCCGAGCTCCTGCACCCGCGTCCACATCTGCTCGGCCTCGACGCGCAGCTCGCCGGCGTGCGGCGCGGCGACCAGGACCGTGCCGGTGCAGGCGCGCAGGCAGCACAGAGCATCGGGAAGGAAGTTCGCGTAACCGGGGGTGTCGAGCAGCGTGACGTCGTGGCCGTCCCACTCGAAGCTGTAGAGAGAGGTGCTCAGGGACGAGCGCCGCTGGTGCTCTTCCGGCTCGAAGTCGAAGACGGAGTTCTGTTCGTCGACGCGCCCCTGCCGATTGACGGCGCCCGCCGCGAACAGAAGCGCGTCGGCCACGGAGGTCTTACCGACTCCCCCCTGGCCGATGATGCCGATGCTGCGGACCCGATTCACGTCTTCCGCCATAACGCCTCCTGTTCGTCACCGAGTGCTTCGATCTCACTCCGTATTGCGTTCGTAGACGAGCCGCAGCCCGTCGAGCGTGAGGAACTCGTCGACCTCGTCGATGGTCTCCGACTCGGGCGCGAGCATGGTCGCGAAACCGCCGGTGCCGATGACGCGCCCGCGCACCTGGGTCTCCTTCTGGATGCGCCTGATCAGCCCGTCGACGAGCGCGACGTAGCCGTACAGCAGGCCCGACTGGATCGCGTGCACGGTATTGCGGCCGATCACCCCCTTCGGGATCACCATGTCGACCGGCGACAGCTTCGCGGCGCGCTCGAACAGCGCCCGCCCCGAAACCTCCAGGCCGGGCGCGATCACGCCGCCGACGTACTCGCCCTTGGCCGAGACGTAGTCGAGCGTCGTCGCGGTGCCGAAGTCGACGATGATCGTCGCCGAACGGGTGCGGTGGTAGGCCGCGACCGCGTTGACGACGCGGTCGGCGCCGACCTCCTGGGGCTTGTCGTAGAGGATCGGCAGCCCGGTGCGCACGCCCGGGCCGATGAACAACGGCTTGCAGCCGATGTAGCGCTCGCACAGCGCCGCCAGC
>CALJUJ010000364.1 GCA_937975525.1 uncultured bacterium | reverse complement strand
GCCCCACGCATCTCGTTGACCGCGCGCTTCGCGCTGCGCGCCGAAGCCGCCTACCGCTTCGAGTACGGGCACGACTGGGTGGAAGCTAGCCTGGCCGGCCAGCTGTACTTCTGAGCGCCTTCGGGGACTTCGTCAGTGCTGCGGCGTGCAGACGAAGCAGGGAGGCGTTGCGTCCGGCGCACACGGGCCGGCGATGCAGACGCCGAGAGGTCCTTCCGGAAGCTGGCAGCGGGCGCCGATCTCGGTGCACGCTGCCGGCGGCACCGGCTCGACGAACGAATCGGCCTCACACCCGAACCAGGCCGCGGCAAGGACCACCGCGGCTCCGTGCCACGCGAGCCTCACGTAAAACGCGAACCGTCTCGATCGGCGGGCCGAAGACCGAAGACGTCGGCATAGGCGACCGCCATCGCGGCGTAGGTCACCGGCATCGAGATCAGCAAGCCGACGCCGAGTGCCAGTGCTCCGGCGAGGTTGACCATCATCAACAGCAGCCCGAACCCGAAGAAGGATAGCCAACGCCGGTGGACGACACGGCGGCTCCCTTCCATCGCCTGCCAGAAGTCGAGCTTCTCCTCGAGGATCAAGGCGTTCATGAACGTGTAGCCGACGGCGAGATAAATCCCGGGCGCGATCAATAGAATCATGCCCATCGTCACCAGCGCGTTCGACACGATCGCGCCCAACGCCAACGGCAAGAGGAAGTCGAAGCCCCGCAGGAAATCGCCGAACTCGAGCACCTCGCCGCGCACCAGCTTGAAGGACGCCGCCAGGAATCCGGCGAACAGCGGCGCCGTCACGACCGTCGGCAGCAGCCAACCGACGACGGGGATCTGCTCGAACGCGATCGTCGCCAGTACGCTGACGACGATCGCCACGACTCCGAACCCGACGAACGGCCCCGCGTTCGGCAGGAACAAGCTCCAACCGCCGCGCAGCCATGCGAACACGTCGATCGGCGCGTCGCCTTCGAGACCGGGCGCCGGCGGCGCCTCGATCTCGATGACGTAGCCGCAGCTCGGACAGGTCTTGGCCCCGGGCTCGACCAACGCGTTGCAGCGCGGGCAATTCGGCATCCTATCTGCGCTCATGCGGCCAGCTATGCACATTCGCCCGCAGCGGGCCAGCGACGCCCGGCCGGTGGACTGCACGGGATCGCCGAGGCAAGCTTGGCATTGCCCAACCAGGGAGGAGCTCGATGGACACCCGCACCCTCGTCGACGGATTGCGCTTTCCCGAAGGCCCGCGCTGGCGCGAGGGTCGCCTGTGGTTCTCCGACATCCACGACGAACGCGTACGCTCCGTCGACCTCGATGGCCACGTCGAAACCATCGTCGAAGTTCCGGGCCAGCCATCCGGGCTGGGCTGGCTCCCGGATGGCCGCATGCTCGTCGTGTCGATGGTCGACCAGCGACTCCTCCGGCTCGAGAACGGCAAGCTCGTCGAGGTCGCCGACCTGTCCGCTCACGCCACCTTCCATTGCAACGACATGCTCGTCGATGCGCAGGGACGCGCCTACGTCGGCAACTTCGGGTGGGACATCTTCGCCGAAGGTGGCGGCACGCCGCGCGACGCCGACCTGCTGCTCGTCGAGCCCGACGGGCGTGTCCGTATCGCGGCGGACGGCCTCACGTTTCCCAACGGCACCGTCCTGACGCCGGACGGGCGCACGCTGATCATCGGCGAGACCTACGCAGCGCGATTGACGGCCTTCGACGTCGCCGATGACGGCTCGTTGTCGAATCGCCGCGTCTGGGCCCAGCTCGACGGCGCCGTGCCCGACGGCATCTGCCTCGACGCCGAGGGCGCGGTGTGGGTGGCCTCGCCGATCAGCGGAGCGGCCCTGCGAATTCGTGAAGGCGGCGAGGTAGCTGCCCGCGTCGCCGTCGAGCACCAGACGTTCGCCTGCATGCTCGGCGGCCCGGAACGAAAGCACCTCTTCCTATGTACGGCACGAGACGCCGACCCCACCGTGTGCCGTGCGGAGCGCAGCGGCCGCATCGAAGTCGTCGAGGTCGAGGTACCCGGCGCCGGGCTACCGTAGCCGGCAGTATCCCCGCTCGATGATACGACTTCTGGTCCTCGTCGCCCTCGCCGGTGCCTTGCTCTGGATCCTCTTCCCACGCATGCGGGCTGCGATGCTGCGCTGGGCCGTGCCCGCGGCGGTCGTCCTTCTGGCTCTGCTGTACGTACGCTCGCCGATCGATCTCATTCCCGACGTCAGTCCGGTCGGCTTCCTCGACGACCTGATCTTGCTCGGCAGCAGCTTGTGGTGGGCGCGCAAGCGCCTGCAGCAATCGCGCGCGAACGCGCAACCCCAAAGCAAGGGCGACGACCAACCTCACGCCGACGCATCCTCGGAGTCGAAATCGCAAGACCCGTACGATGTGCTCGGCGTCGAGCGCGGGGCCTCGGACGAAGAAATC
>CALJUJ010000363.1 GCA_937975525.1 uncultured bacterium | reverse complement strand
TCGTCCGTATCGACGATCTCGCCGAGGTCGAACAACGCATTGGTGATGATGCCGAGCGGGTTGCGGATTTCGTGAGCGATGCCCGCGGCGAGTTGGCCGATGGCGGCCATCTTCTCCGACTGGATCAGCTGCGACTCGAGCCGCTTGCGATCGGACGTATCCACGCAGATCACCTGCAGGAAAGCGCGCTGCCGGTACTCGATGAGCCCGGCGTTGAAGAAGACGGGCACGAGCGACCCGTCGTGAGCTCGCAGGTGGAGGTCGCCGCGGCGCGAGTTCCCCTGCAAGCGCGTCTCGTCGAAGAGCAGCTTCGCCCGCTGCCGCTCCGGGGCCGGCATCAGGTCGGCGATATCCATTCCGACCAGTTCCGCGCGTGCGAAGCCGAGTGTCTTCTCGACGACGACATTGGCGTCGAGGATCGTCTCACCGCGGGAATCGAGGCGGAAGATGAGCGCGGGCGCATTGTCGATCGACTTCTGGTAGCTCGCCTCCTGCTCGCGCAGCTCGTCCTCGCGGGCCTCGACGAAGAAATCACTGATGTTGAGCATCCGCTCGGCGAACTCCTGCTGCAGGAGGGCAAGCAAGTCGGCGCATCTCCGCGGCTCATGGGCGTACGCTTCGGTCAGATGCCGGGCGAAGATCTGGTTGAGGAGCATCTGCCCGGACAGAAACCGCGAGGCGGGGAACCCGGAGATGAACGCGTCACGGGCGTGGTTGCGAAGGTACGCGTAGGTCTCGACATCGTTCGGATCGGCGACATGGCGAATCCATCGACCCATCGCAGCGTCCATCCAGACCCGAACCTCGCCGGCGTCGCCGCCGGGCAACGAGAACGCGCGCGTGATGCCCGCGAGCCACTCGTCGAGGACGTCGCCCACGTGGCTCCGAAGAAAGCCCACGAGCTCCGCGCGCAGCGAAGGCGGCGCCGCCGGGTGGGCCACCAGACCGCAGCCACGCATGTACCCGGCAACCCGCGTCAGCTGATCGTCGAGGCTTGGGTCGCGTCTCGGCAGCGTGCTGGTGCGGCTCAGCGCCGTGGGGTCGCGGGATTCGTCGATCGGCGAGTTCACCGAAGCCCCGTGTAGAGTGGTCTTGGGCACGAACGGACTCCCTTGCTTCCGTGCCAGCAGCCCGCCGGCCACCTGCGATTGGCGCACGGTCCGAGCTCGCTATCGGCGGACGGCTCGGCGCCCCACGCACGCATCGTCGACGAGCGCTTGCTTCGGCATCTCGCCACAGCGCCTGAGGCAATTCAACAACGTGGACCGGCGCCGCCGTGGCATGGAAGCCGGGGCGGCACCCGTCTATACGTGTGGCGTGGAACCGACGCAGCGCTTCACTTTGACGACCGACCTCGAGCCCCAGGGCGACCAACCCGGAGCGATCGATCAGCTCACCGCAGCCATCCAAGCCGGCGTTCCTCGTCAGGTGCTGCTCGGCGTCACCGGCTCGGGAAAGACCTTTTCGATGGCGCACGTCATCGCCCGCTGCAACAAGCCGACGTTGGTCTTGGCCCCCAACAAGACGCTCGCCGCACAGCTGTACAACGAATTCAAGGAGCTCTTCCCGGAGAACGCGGTGCGCTACTTCGTGAGCTACTACGACTACTACCAACCGGAGGCCTACGTCCCGAGCACGGACACGTACATCG
>CALJUJ010000362.1 GCA_937975525.1 uncultured bacterium | reverse complement strand
GGCCGCGGATCGCCGGGGCGGCGGTCGTCGCCAACGCCGCGCTACCCGTCGTCGCCGGCCTGCTGGCGCGCGCCGCCGCCTACGTCGGCAACGATTCCGGGATCAGCCACCTCGCCGGCGTGCTCGGCGCGCGCGGGCTCGCGTTGTTCGGGCCGAGCGATCCGCGGCAGTGGCGACCGCTGGGCGGCGGCTTGCGCGTCGTCCACCGGCCCGAGCCCTGCGACGCTTGCGGCGACGTGCTCTGCCTGCACCGAATCCCGGTGGCCGACGTCGTGGAGGAGCTGGCGCGGCTGGCGTCGGCGTCAGCAGAGGTTTCCTAGCGGCACGCGCAGGTAGCCGCCGAACTCGCCGACGAAGTCGACGCTGACGCAGGCGTGCACGGCCCCCTGCTCGTCGTCGAAGCTCATGCGGGGCGCCAGCGGGAACAGCGGCTCGTGCCAGACGCCGGGATCGATGTGGATGCCGTGGGTACCGTCGAAGTGGAAGGCGACGAAGCTCGCCGGGGTGACGTCGTCGCCGGGCGGCGCCAGCAGGGCGACGAACGGGAGCGGCTGCATGGGCACGAACAGCTGGCCGCCGTCGGGATGGTAGTTCGCCTCGTGGGTGAGGATGGCGTCGGGGTGCTCGGGGACGGAATCCGGTCCCATCTCCGCCGGATCGCCGAACCAGCCGGTGATGTAGTGGCGGCGCACCGCGTGGTTGCTGGCGTAGAGTCGGCCGCCGCGGCGTTCCATGGCGAAGCGGCCGCGCACGGTGCCGCCGCCGACGCCGGTGCCGGCGACGACCGGGCGCCGTCCGTGCTGGGGCCAGCGTACAATCGTGACCGCGGCGGGCTCGCCGGGGGCGACGAGGCGGCCGAAGCCGCGGAGCGCCGCCGGCGTCGCCGCGCGTAGCGGCACCTCGAACACCTTTGCCTCGCCGCGCCGCGTCGACGGCATCGCCTCGAGGTCGTGGCCCGTCTGGTTGGCAAGCTCGCGCATCGCTCTCCCCTCGTCGTCGCAGCTTCACAGGATCGCGGAGACGCCGACCCCGGCGAAGAACGCGCGTCCCGGCCCGGGCTCGAAGTAGCGCCCGCCGAGTGCATTGATGCGCAGGGTGCCGTCGTAGCGTTGGTCGAGCAAGTTGGTGACGGCGACGAACGGGCGCAGGCTCCAGGCGCCGCGGCCGATCTCCCAGCCGGCGCGCGCGCCGAGCAGCTCGTACCTGGGGCTGGTGGCGGTGTTGGCGTCGTCGGCGAAGACGCGATCGAGGGCGAACAGGTCGGTGGCGACGAACCCGCCCGCGGGGTGATCCCAGCGAAGCTCCTGGAAGACCTGCCAGGAGGCGATGCCCGGCTCGTCGTTGCCGGCGAAGTCGCCGGCGTCGGTCGCGTACTCGCGGTAGGTGGCGTCGATCCAGGTGACCGCGCCGCTCCACGCGAGCCCGGCGCCGATCTCCCAGCGCCAGTCGGCCTCGACGCCCAGGCGTCGGGAGCGGCCGGCGTTGCGGAAGGCGTCGCGGCCGCCGGGCGCTTCGAAGCGGATGATCTCGTCGTCGACGCGGATCCAGAAAGCGGTGAGGCCGGCGCCGAATCGGGCGCGGTCGATGCGGGTGCCGAGCTCGACGGTGGTCGACTCCTGGGGCTCGAGATCCGGATCGAAGCCGCCCCGGTCGGCGGCGCCCAGCTCGGTGGTGGTCGGCGTCTGGAACGCGGTGGCGACGCTCGCGAACAGCGAAGCCCAGGGCCGCACCCGCCACAGCCATCCCGCCGCCGGGCTGAAGGCGTCGAGGGTGCGCGCCCCGCCGGCCGGCGCGCCGCTGGCGTCGAAGTCGACGTCGACGTCGAAGCGGATCGCGTCGTAGCGGGCGCCGGCGAACACCTCGAAGTCGTCGAGCAGCTGCACCGTGTGCTGCAGGTAGGGACCGACGCTGGTGACGCGCTCGCGCTGCTGCAGGACCGGCATCGCGGCCATCCCCATCTCGTTGGTGAAGCGACTGCGGTCGTCGTCCTGGTGCTGCACGTCGACGCCGACCTGGAGGCGGTGTCGGGTCGCCCAGGCGGCGAAGGCGAGCTCGTACTGGATGCCGGCGCCGGGGCTGACGCGGTCGAAGGCCACGGCGCCGGCGCCGATTTCGGGCGGCACGGGAAGCAGGCTCGAGAAGTCGCGGTGCAGGGCGTAGGCGTAGGCGTCGAGACGTCCGAAGTGATCCGTGTGACTCAGCGCCACCGCGGCGCGCACCTGGCGCACGCTCTCGCCGGCATCGAGCAGGACGTTACGATCGCGGGCGGCGCCGCGGTCGGCGTCGGCCTCGCTCCGGGTGAGTCCGCCCGGGTCTTCGGCGAGTGGCGCGTCGACCGCGTCGACGTGCAGCGTCACCCGCGTCCGCTGGCCGATCTCACGCTGCAGCCGCAGGCGGCCGAGGGGGGACCGCGCGGCGGAATGGTCGCGGTGGCCGTCGGGGGTGAAGCGCGAGACGTGCGCGAGCCACTTCCAGGCGCCGCTGCGCCCGCCTTGTTGGAGCTGATGCTTCTGTAGTCCGAAGCGCCCGGCGAGGGAGCGAACTTCCGCCCACGGGGTGTCCGGCCCGTCGCGGGTGAAGAGCTGGATGACGCCGCCCGACGCGTTTCCGTACAGGGCCCCGGCCGATCGGCGCAGCACCTCGATCCGGCCGACCGCACCTGGGTCGATGGCGTCGAGCTGCGTCTGGCCGTCGGGCAGGGTCGCCGGGATGCCGTCGACGAGGACCTTGACCTCGCGGACGCCGAAGGCGGCGCGGGTGCCGAAGCCGCGGACTTGGATGCGGAAGTCCTGGGCGTAGTTGCCGGAGTTCTGGACGAGGACTCCGGGAACGCGGTTCAGCGACTCGTCGAGTCCGACGGTCGCGCGGCCGTCGACGATCGCGTCACGGCCGAGCTCGCTGACGGCGGCGGGGTTGTCGGAGCCGGGCCGCTGCGAGCGGGTGGCGGTGACGACGATGTGGTCGATCGGGGTGGGATCAGCCGCCGCGGCCGTCGCGCAGACGAACGTGGCGCCGAGCAGCAGGGTGTTCCGGAAGGCCGCGACGACGCTCACATCGGCGCGACGCCGAAGAGGTAAGGGTGGGCGAGGTACAGCACGACGTAGCCGACGAGGCCGCCGCCGGCGGCCTTGAGGTCGGCGCTGATCGGCACGGCAGCCGGCTTGGGCCAGGCGCCGTCGCGGCGATTGATCGCGACGATGGAGACCACGGCCCAGAGGCCGATGCCCCCGAAGAGCACGAGGGAGCGACTATCGCCGTTGGCGAGGAGGTGGCCGACGGACCAGACGATCACCCCGGTGAGCTGGGGGTGGCGCACGGCGCGCTTGACGTTCGACGGCATGCCGCTGGCGGCGAAGAGAAACATCGCGACCAGCATGAGCAGCAGGTTGGTGTGCCGCGCCCAGGTGGGTGGCACGTAGAGGATCGACCAGTCGGTGGCGCGCCAGCCGATGACCATCAGCACCACCGAGGCGACGATGACCAGGGAAAAGACGCCGCGGTAGGCGTCGTTGCCGAGCCGTTCGACGAGCGCCGCACGCGTCGAGGCGGCGACACTCTTGAGGAGATGGGCCGCCGACCACAGGAGGACACCGAGACACAGCCAGAGCATGGGCGGAGCTTCCGACACGGGCGCCGTTCGCGCAAGCCCCCGGCCGGCGTTCGCGCTGCCGAGGAGCCGTGTTGATGTTGGGGCGAGGGGGACACCCATCGGGCTCTCCAGCACAGCTCTGTAGCGCCCGCCGTCTCGGCGGGTTCTCCGCTTCTGCCCCGCGCCGCGCCTCCCCTTTCGGCCGGGACGGCGGACGCTAAAGCGAGAGTCTTTCAGTCCCCATGGTGCGAAAGCACCCTCCGGGCCGCTACGCGGCCATGGGGACTGTCCCCGTCTCGTTCCCGAGCCAAGCGACGGGGCGTCGGACCACGGCCCCCTTCCACGTCTGCAGCGTTGGTGGTCGGGCGCGGATCGGAGTTTAATGGCAGGTCGATGTCCTGGCTCTTGCGTATCGCTGCAGCGTTGATCGGCAGCGCCGTGCTGTTCACGGCGGTGGTGGCCGGGTTCATGCTCTGGCCGTTCCTGATCTACGACGAGGTGGTCGTCGAGGTGCAGCGCGAGGCTCCGCTGCCGATCGGCAACGAGCTCGTGCTCGTCGGCGGCGTCGCGGTCCGCGACATCACGCCGCCGCCCGGGCTGCCGAAGTTCGGCTACAGCGCCATCGGCCGCGACGGCGACGGCTTTCGCAATCGCTTGCGAGCGCGGGTGTTCTACGTGCGCAGCCCGGGCCGGCGCCCGGTGGTGGTGGTGCAGACCGACCTCGGCGCCGGCTCGATCCTGTTGCACCACCACGTTGCCGCGCGCATCGCCGCGCGCACCGACGTCGGCATCGGCGATCTGAGTTTGACGTCCACCCATACGCACAGCGGGCCAGGCCTCTACCTCGGCTCGAACTTCTACAACGCCCACGGGGTCCGCCACGGCGGCTTCGATCCGGCGTTGCTCGAGTTCTTGAGCCGCCGCATCGCAGATGCGGTGGTCGAAGCCTACGAGACGCGGCGGCCGGCGCGTCTGGCCACCGGCAGCCGCCGCGTCTGGGGGGCGGCGCGCAATCGCTCGGTGGAAGCATGGCTGCGCAATCCGCCGGGCGCCGGGCTGCAGCCGTCGCACGAGCTCGAGTTCGCGGCGGTCAACCCGTGGATGACCATGGTGCGCATCGACCTTCTGGCGCCCGGGCGCGGCTTCGTTCCGGCCGGGGCGTTCACGCTGTTCTCGATCCACGGCACGGCGATTCCCGCGGACAGCGATCCCTATCACGCGGATCTGTGGGCCTACTTCGCGCGCGACGTCGAGCGGGCGATCGCCACCCACTACAACCCGCCGTGGGACCCCGTGCACGGCGCCTTCCAGGCCACCCACGGCGACACCACGCCGGCGTGGCGCGTGGGTCTGCGCGGCGAGAGCGAGGCGCGCCGGCTCGGTACCTTCCTCGGCGCCGAAGCGTGGAAGCTGTTTCGGGAGCTCGACGGCGAGCTGCGCGACGACGTCGCGGTGAGAAGCGCGATGCGCGAGATCGACGTGCTCGACCTCCCGCCCGCCGAGCGGCGGCCGTTGTGCAGCCGCGCGATCCTCGGCGCCGCGACGGTCGGCGCCGCACGCGGCGACGAGCACGCTGCATCGTGGATGTGGCCCTTCACGCGCGGCTATCCGCGCCGCTGGTTCGCCGACTGGACCTGCCACGCAGAGAAGCACTGGCTCGCGTCGATCTTTCAGTGGCTGGTGCCCGCGGATCTCTTCCCGCACCGGGCGCTGTTCCATCTGCTGCAGTTCGACGACCTGCTGGTGTTCGCGACGCCGTGGGAAGTCACGCTCGAGTCGGGGAATCGGATCCGCCAGGCGATCGCCGCGGCCGTGCCGGCAGCGGCCGTGCGCTCGATCGAGATCTCGAGTCTCGCCAACGGATACTTCGGCTACGCGACGACCCCCGAGGAGTACTCGCTGCAGTTCTACGAGGGCGGGCATACGATCTACGGGCCCGGTACGACGCCCTTTCTCGCAGCCCAAGGCGCGCGTCTGGCGCGCGATCTCTTCACCGGCGGTGGCGCCGTCGACCTGCCGGACCACTGGCGGTTCGAGCTCTCGTCGACGCCGCTGTTCCCGCTCCCCGCGCCGGCGAGCGGCCAGCGCGAGTCGGTACGAGAGCCGCGGCTCGAGCGTGGCGAGGCCACCGCGGGGCCGTTCTGGTCGTACCGCTACCGCGACGTCGGTCGCGGCTCGATCGACCTCGACCGCCCCTTCGCGCGGGTCGAGGTGCGCGACGGCGACGGTCGCTGGAGTACGCTCGTCCACGACGGTGCGCCCGTCACCGACGAGGAATACGACATCCAGGTGCTGCACCGTGGTGATCTGCGTGGCGGGATGGCGCTGTGGGAGCTGCGCTGGTACCGCCCCGACTTCGATCCCGACCGGGCGCACCGCTTCCGGGTCGCCCCGCGCGCCGGCCTCGACGTGCACGTCTCGCCCACGTTCTGAAGGCACGGCGCCAGCGCGAATGACGGCGCGACCGACTATGATTCGGCGTTGCAAAACCGCTGCGACCGCACCGTAATGCTGCCATGGTAAGCACCAGCACGAGGTTGCTATTGGGCCTGTTGGCGGGTCTCGCCGTCGCCCTGGGAGTGGAGCCCGCAGCTGCGGCGGAACCGGCGGATCTCAGCGTGCGTGTGACGTCGCGCAGCTTTCGCAACGGCGAGACGGGTCTGTTCATGGTGCTGGTGACCAACCGCGGCCGCAACGCGACCGATGCCCCGGTGCA
>CALJUJ010000361.1 GCA_937975525.1 uncultured bacterium | reverse complement strand
GCGGCGTTGCTCGCCGTCGTGCTGGCGATCTCGATCGGAAGTGTCGACCAGCGTCAGCTCACCCGCACCACGTTCGGGCGCGTTCCGGGGGGCTATGCTGCGGTGTACGAGCTCCTCTCCGAGCTGGGCATGCCAGTGACGCGAAGCCTCCAAGCCGCGACCGAGCTCGATCACGATCGGCCGATCTGGTGGATCGACGCGGCCCTCGCGTGTGATGAGGCGACGGGACTCGGCCCCAGCGCTTGGGCGCTCTTCGACTGGGTTCGCAATGGCGGCACGGCGGTCGTGATCGCGCCGCCGTCGTTCGAATCGCCGTGTACTGGCGTTGCCGTCCACCCGCTACCGCGGCGCACCGGCAGCGCACGCACGTCCGTCGACGCAGATCGATTCGGCGACGGACCCATGCTGCGATCACCCTATCGGCTTGCTCCGGCAGACCTGCTCACCTTCGTCGATGCCGGTCGCTGGACCGTCGTCGCCCGGATCGGCGCTGATCCATTCGTTCTCGAGCGCCGCCTGGGCGCCGGGCTCGTCGTGGTCGTCGCCGATGCTCGGGTGTTGCGCAATCGGTGGCTCGCCGAGCTCGACAATGCGCCGTTCGCGCTCGCGCTGGCGACCGCCTATGGTGTGCCGCGTTTCGACGCTCACGCGCATGGATTTCGCCTCCACGCGAGTCCAGTCGTCTACCTGGTTCGCTCGCCTGCCTTGTTGGTTTTCGTCGGACTGTTCCTCGTGGCACTCGCCCATGTCTGGCGAAGTCGCCTCGTGCCGGTGCGAACGCTGGCGTCGAGCGGAGCCGATGGTGGCGATTTGGCGACGTATGTCGACTCGCTGGCGGCCTTGCTCGCGGCGAATCCGCGCCAGGACCAGGCCGTCGAGGCATACCGACGGATCGTGGAATCGGCCATCCGCCGCGCCCTCCATGTCTCGTCGAGCGTGTCGACGGACGAGCTCGCCGATCGCTTGCGTGCGACGGGATGTGGGACCGCAGCGGCGCTCGATCTGCTCACCGGGCGCGCCCGTGGTAGTCGCCTGCGAGACGCCGCCTTGCAACTCGACCAATTGGCATGGGAGGCCACGCAATGAAGTCTGACGATCCGCTCGACCTCGTGCCGCTTCGCGAGGGCTTCGCTCGGGTCCGCGAGAAGGTGGGCGCCCGCGTCGTCGGGCAGCACGAAGCGGTGCGGCTCGGCTTTCTCACGCTGCTCTGCTCGGGCCACTCCCTGGTCGAGGGTGTACCCGGTGTGGCGAAGACTCTCTTCGTCAAGAGCCTGGCAGCGGCGTTGGACTTGCGCTTCGGGCGGGTGCAGTTCACGCCGGACCTGATGCCCAGCGACATTCTGGGGACCCCGATTCTTCATCCCGGGACGGGAGAGGTTCATTTTCGCCGGGGGCCCCTATTCACCGACGTCCTGCTCGCCGACGAGATCAACCGGGCTTCGGCCAAGACGCAGGCAGCCCTCCTGGAAGCGATGCAGGAAGCAGCCGCGACGGTGGACGGGCACACCCATGCCCTCGGAGAACACTTCTGCGTCTTTGCCACGCAGAATCCGCTCGAGCACGAAGGCACTTACCCGCTGCCCGAGGCCGAGCTCGACCGCTTCCTCTTCAAGATCGTAGTCACCTACCCGAGTGTCGAGGAGGAGTCTGCCATCCTGTCCTTGCACCATGCGGATCCGCCCCAGATGCCGGCCTCGGCACCGGTCGTGAGCGCCGCCGAGCTCGGCGAGGCGCGCGCGACGGCGCGGCGGGTCGTGGTCCGTCCCGAGATCGTCGACTACACCGCCGCCCTGGTTCGAGCGACGCGCTCCGACCTGCACCTGAGCGTCGGCGCATCGCCGCGTGCGGGGGTGATGCTGCTGCGAGCGGCGAAGGCCAATGCGGCCGTCGAAGGACGCGACTACGTTCTTCCGGAGGACGTCCAGGACCTCTTGCTGCCGGTGCTCCGCCATCGCGTACGGCTCGAGCCGGGGGCCGAGGTCGAGGGAATGACGGTCGACGAAGCGCTCGCACAAACGCTGCAAAGCGTCACCGTGCCGCGTTGATCGAGTCCAGATCGAATGATCGGCCCGAGCTCCGACCTCGTGCGGTTTCTGCTGGCTGCCGTGTTGGTGTCGCCTGCGGCGGTCGTGTTGCCGGGTACGTTGCCGATCGTGGTGGTCGCCTATGTGGCGTTGATCGCCGTCGCCGTCGCGGACGCCGTCCGGCTGCACGGTCAGCCGCGACTGTTGCTGCGTCGTTGCGTCCCGGAACGGACCTACGTCGGCCGCCCTGCCGCCGTCGAGATCGTCGTCGGCAACCGTGGATCGGACACCGCGCGGGTGGAGATCGTCGACGAGGTGGCCGCCGCACTGAGGACGAGCGATCCCAGCTTCACGGATCTGGTGCTCGAAGCGGGAGCCGAGCAGACGGTGACCTACGAGGTGCGGCCTGCCCTACGCGGCGATCATCCGATGGGAACGCTGATCGCGTTGCGGCGCTCGAGCTGGGGCCTGGTCGAGCGCCGTGAATCCCTTCCCCCGACGTTCGTGCGTACCTACCCCGACGCGGCCCGATGGGTGCGCGAGCAGGCGCGGCCTTGGCCGCGGCGGCTCGGCGGAGCCGGGGCCGCCCCGACGCCACGACGCGGCCTGGGCAGCGAGCTCGACGGCCTTCGCGACTACGTGCCGGGAGACGACACGCGTCGAATCGTCTGGGGACCGAGCGCGCGACGCGGCCGGCCGGTGGTTCGCGTCGACCGCCACGAGCGTAATCACACGGTATGGATCGTGTTGGATACGAGCCGGTCGATGGGTGCGTGGATGGAGAACGCCACGAAGCTCGACAGAGCCATCGACGCGGCGCTGGCGCTCGCCACCCATGCCTTGGGGCTTCAGGATCGGGTGGGGCTGGTCGCCTTCGACTCGAGCGTCCACACTGTGCTGGCGCCGGTACGGCGTCGCAGCGAGATCGCAGCGTTCGTCGCGGCGACGCAGCCGCTGCGCGCTCGGCTGGTGGAGCCGAGCTTTCGCACCCTGGCGCGGACGATGGCGGCGCGGGCAGGGCAGAGGTCGCTACTCGTGGTGGTGAGCGATTTCGAGGCGGCCGATGAAGGTTCCCTGGCGCCGTCGATGGAGCTGCTGGTGCGCCGCCACCAGGTCGTATTCGCGGGATTCCGCGATCCAGCGTTCGCCGCGCTCGACGTGCGCCGTCCCCGCGCCGACGGGTACGGCCTGCAACCCTATCGACGAATCGTCCTCGCCGACCTCGCCAGCGTGCGCGAGCGTGCGATTCTGCGCCTGCGGCGCGCGGGCGTCGACGCGATCGATGTGCTCCCAGGGCAGCTGCAGGCCGGACTCCTGAACCGCTACCTCACGATTCGCTACGGACCGGAGCGCTGAGCTCGGCGAGCCATGCGGCTCCGATGCCCCGGTGGCGTGCGCTTCGGCGTATCGCCATGACGGCGATCGTGATCGTCGCGAAAGAGACGAAGGCGACGCTCAACCGCGCGAGAAGTCCGAGGTTGGATTCGCGCACGAAGCTCTCGATGAACGCTGCGGTCAGGAACAGCGGCACGGAGGTCGCGACCATCAGCAACGCCGGTGCGAGCCCGGCGCGTAGCGCCTCCGCACGCCCGACGCGACCTGGGGCGACGACCGCAGCGCCGAGCAGCAGGCCGGCTGCGGCACAGAGGCTGATCGCCGTCAGCTCCGAAACCGCATGCGGCAGAATCCAAGCGAGGTAGGCGAGTGGCGCCGGATCGGCCAGGAAGACGGTGGTGAAGGCACCGATCGCGATGCCGTTGTAGAGCTGCAGCAGTGCGGTCGGGATGCCGCCGAGAATTCCGGCGCCGAACGACAGCAAGCCGACGCGAGTGTTGTGGGCGAACAGGGTCGACCCGAAGATCGCGCGCTGCGTAGATGACGATTCGACGTGGCGGAGGAACTCCTCGCGAGCCGCCGACGAAGTTGCTAGTCGGTCCAGCAGGTCGGCGTCGTAGCCGAGGCTCGAGGGAACGAAAGCGTGAATAGACGACGGATCCTGTCGCACCAGCGCGGCGCCGACGAGAAGACCGATGAACAACAGGAGCCAGGCAGCTCGCAGCGCCGGCCAGCACCGGCCGAGCAGTCTCGCGAGGTCGCTCGCCGTGGCTCTACGCCAGGTCGTCAGCTTCGTCGGGCCTGCGTACAGCAAGGTGTAGCCGCGCACACAGAGCGCGTTGAGGTGGCGAATCGTGGCGGGATCGTCGCCGAGCTCGCGTTCCTGCGCCAGGCGGCGCGAGAATCGTCGGTAGAGTCGTGCGAGCTCGCGTGTCTCGTCGAACGTCACCGGCGCCAGCCGCCGTGCCTCCGAGCGATCGAGGAGGCTCTCGAATCGCCGCAGGGATTCGCGGTCGTCGTCGCTTCGCTCCGGCAGCGAAATCGCAAGCTTGGTGCAGGCCTCGGAACGCATGTCTGACGTCGCCACAGAGAGCGGTTTCAGCACCGAGCAGACCACTCGCTCGGCGAGAGTGCAAGGCGTGCAGTCGCCCGAACAGGTGATGCTCGACCTGCCGATTGCCGGCCCCACGAGTCGAATGGCCGCCTATGGCGTCGATGCCGCGATCATCGCAGCGCTGCTGACCCTCCTGGTCCTCGCCATCGTCAATCCGCTGCTGTTGCTACAGTCGGTGCTCGAGAGCGTCAGCGGGCGGTGGCTTGCCGACGTTCAAGAGCCGCAACGGGCTGCCGAGACGCTCCTTCAGGGATTCGGGTGGGCCCTCTCCCTGCTCATCATCGTGCAACTCGCGGTCGAGGTCCTCTACTTCACCCTGTTCGAAACGCTCGCCGCAGGGCGAACGCCCGGCAAGATGCTCGTCGGGCTGCGCGTCGTCACCGATTCCGGCCAGGCGATCGGCTTGCCGCAAGCCCTGGCACGCAATCTCCTGCGCTTCATCGATGCCTTGCCGTCGAGCTACCTGGTGGGCCTCACGGCGATGCTGACGTCGCCGCGCCGAAAACGTCTCGGCGACCTCGCCGCAGGGAGCATCGTCGTGCGTCTCGACCGCCCGCCCGCCGCTGCGAGCATCGATGCGTCGCGGCTTTCGGGGGACGAGGTGTTCACCTTCGATCGTGCGCAGAGCTCGCGTATCGGTGCGCTCGAGGTGCGCTTGGCGCGGGATGCCTTGCGCCGCGCCGACAGCGCCGAGGAGCGATCGACGGTACGCGACCGCGTCTTGGAATCGGCCGCCGAGGCCCTGCGTACGCGACTCGGCAGCGGCCCGGTAGCTGCCGCGCAGCGCGCCGCATTTCTCAGAGCGGTGCTGCGGGCGGCGGCCAAGCGAGACGGCGGCCGGGCGGACGAGGTCGAGTCGAGGCGACGTTGATGCGCTGGGGGCCCTTCACGAGCGAGCCTTCACCCGTGACTGCCAGACCGCGTACACGAGCCCACCGATCAATCCGCTCGCCAGCGTCAGCCCGCTGGCGATGAGACCGACGGCGACGGCGCGTTGATCTGGTACGCCGACCTTGGTCAGGAAGAAGAGCATCCCCGCTTCGCGAATGCCGACGCCGCTGAACGTCACCGGCAGCATGCCGAGGATGTTCACCACGGGCGTGAGAATGAAGAAGTAGCCTATGGGCACATTCAAGCCGAGCGCTTCGGCGACGTAGACGTAGACGAAGATCTGCAGCACGTGGAAGGCGACGGAGATCGTGACAGCACGCGCCGCGAGCCAGCCGTCGTTCCAGACCGGGGCGAGGTCCTCTTCGAGCAGGCGCCGCACTCGCGCGAACCTACGGAAGAGGCGCACCAGGACCCGTGGGCCGACATACCACGATGCGACGAAGGTCGGAATGATCAGCCAGGCAACCACACGTGCGGGGAGCGGAGTGTCGTAGTGTGGCTGGAGGATGATGGCGAGGGCCCCGATGGAGATCAGGACCACGAACCCGACGCCGCGTTCGGCGACTACACTGGTGAAGGCGAGGGATTTGCGGTGGCCACTGCCTGCCAGGAAGAGCGTGCGGCCGACGTCGCCGGCGACCGTGCTCGGTGCGAACAGATTCATGAACATACCCGTGAAGTATGCGGCGAAGAAGTAGCCCCACGATTGCCGGAAACCGAGCGGGTAGGCGAGCTGGCGCCAGCGCTCGACGCAGACGGCGTGGCTCGCCAGCATCGTGACCATGGCCACCGCGATCCAGGTCGGCTCGGCGGCGCGAAGCTCGGCGACGAGCTCGCGCGCGTCGGTGTAGTGCACGAGCGCCGCGACGAGGGCGAGACTGAGTCCAACCCTGAGCCAGCGTGAGCCGAGAAGCTCTTTCACCATGCGGCGGCCTGGCCGCCCTTGCGCGGGTCGGAGGCGCCTTCGACCCCGTCCGCGGTGCGGCGGACCAGTTGAACGGCGCCCATGGCGCCGATCTCACGTAGCTGGTGGCCACGCTTCTGCAGCGCGGCGCGCGTAGCTTCCGGGATCTCCGGCTCGACCGCCAGCATGGCCGGTAGCCACTGATGGTGCAGCCGGGGCGTAGCGACCGCGGTGGCGGCGTCCATGCCGAACACGATCACGTTGAGGATCGACTGCAACGTCGCCGTGATGATCAGCGGG
>CALJUJ010000360.1 GCA_937975525.1 uncultured bacterium | reverse complement strand
GCTGCCGCGAGTACGCGCAGAAGTTCTACGAGGTCCAGCGCGGCGAGTTCCAACGCCTCGGAGTGCTCGGCGACTGGGACCGGCCGTATCTGACCATGTCGCGCCCGTACGAGGCCGGCATCATTCGTGTCTTCCGCCAACTCGTCGAGCGCGGCTTCATCTACCGCGGGCTGCGGCCCGTGCACTGGTGCGCGACGTGTGCCACCGCTCTCGCCGAGGCCGAGGTCGAATACGCACCCCACACCTCGCCATCCATCTACGTTCGCTTCGCCTTCACGGGTAGCGCCGATGAGGCCGCCGCGCTCGCTCGCGACGACGCGGGTCGCTCGGCGCTGCAGCGTCTGGCCGACCGCCTGTTCGCGGTGATCTGGACGACGACGCCGTGGACGCTGCCGGCCAATCTGGGCATCTGTCTCAACCCGCACCTCGAGTACGTCGTCGTCGAAGTCGACGGCAACGGCTACCTCGTGGCCGAGCGCCTCGCCGAGACGTTCCTCAGGGAGATCGGTGCGGATCCGCAGGCACCGCGCATCCCCGTCGACCCCAGCTCGCTCGACGGACGCGATGCGTTCCGCCATCCGTTCCTGGAGCGGCCGAGCCGGGTGTTGTTCGAATCCCACGTGACCGCCGATGCCGGCACCGGCTGCGTCCACACCGCCCCCGGTCACGGCTACGAGGACTTCTCCGTGGGCCAGAAGTACGGCCTCGACGTACTCACCCCCGTCGACGACCGCGGCCTCTTCACCGACGAGGGCGGTGCCTACGCCGGGCGCAAGGTGTTCGAGACCAACGACGACATCGTCGCCGCGCTCGAGGCCGACGGCGCCTTGCTCGGCGTGCGCCGCGTCGAGCATTCGTACCCGCATTGTTGGCGCTGCAAGAATCCGCTGATTTTTCGGGCAACCGAGCAGTGGTTCCTGCGGGTGGATCACCGCGGCCTGCGCGAGCGAGCGCTCGAGCAAATCGACGCGACCCAGTGGGTGCCGCGTTGGGGACACGACCGCATCTACAACATGATGCAGACGCGCCCGGACTGGTGCCTGTCGCGCCAGCGTGCCTGGGGGGTGCCCATCCCCGCCTTTCGCTGCACCGACTGCAGTACCTGGGCGTTCACTCCGGACCTGATCGAGCGGGTCGAGACCTTGTTCGCCGAGCACGGCTCCGACATCTGGTACGAATGGCCGGCGGCCGAGCTGCTGCCCGCCGGGTACGCTTGCGAGCACTGCGGGGGCACGTCGTTCGACGTCGACCGCAACATCCTCGACGTCTGGTTCGACTCGGGATGCTCGCATGAGGCCGTGCTGCGCACGCGTGACGATCAGCAGTGGCCCGCCGACCTCTACGTCGAAGCGGTGGACCAGCACCGCGGGTGGTTCCAGGTGTCGTTGATCACGGCGACGGCTGCTCGCGACCTGGCGCCCTACAAGGCGGTGCTCACGCACGGCCTGATCCTCGATGAGTCGGCGAAGAAGATGTCGAAGTCGCTCGGCAACGTGATCGCGCCCGAGGAGGTGATCAAGACCAACGGCGCCGAAGTGCTGCGCCTGCTCTTCGCATCGGTCGACTATACCGCCGACACGTGCTTCTCGCGGAAGCTCTTGGAGCCGCAGCTGGAATCGTATCGGCGCGTCCGCAACACCTGCCGCTTCCTGCTCGGCAATCTGCACGACTTCGAACACGCGCGCGACGCCGTGCCGCGGGCGCAGATGCCCGAGCTCGAGCGCTGGATCCTGCACCGGACGGCCGAGGTCAGCGATGCCTGCCGCCGTGCCTACGACAACTTCACGTTACACCTCGTTGTGCAGCAGCTGGTCAATTTCTGCGCCGTCGACCTGAGCTCGCTGTATCTCGACGTAGTCAAGGACCGACTGTACTGCTCGCCGCCGACGGCGCCGGCGCGGCGCTCGGCGCAGACCGCCATGGAGACGATTCTCGATGCGATCGTTCGGCTGATCGCGCCGGTGCTCGCCTTCACCTCCGAGGAGATTTGGGCCTGCATCCCAGGCGGGCGCGCGCGCACGCCGAGCGTGTTGATGGCCGGCTTCCCGGGGCTGGACGACTGCCGCGACCCCGAACTCGCGCGCAAGTGGAAGGACGTCCTGGCCCTGCGTGCCGCTGTGACGAAGGCGCTCGAAGAGGCGCGCAAGGCGGGAACGATCGGCCACTCGCTCGATGCCCGCGTGCTGCTCGCGGGAGAGGGGCCGGTCGACCAACTC
>CALJUJ010000359.1 GCA_937975525.1 uncultured bacterium | reverse complement strand
GTTCGCGGTCGCGAGAGCCATGAGTCCCTCGAAACCCATTCGCGTTCTCCACCTCGGAACGGAGTCGCGTTGGCGCGGCGGCGAGAACCAGATCCGCTTGCTCATCGAAGGCAGTCGCGACGAGGTCGAGCACTTCGTCTGCTACCCGAGAGGAAGCCGAGGGCTCGAGGTCTTCGCAGCCATGGTGCCCACGTTGGCGCTGCATCGCTCCACACCTTCGAGTCTCACCGACGTGCTGCGTGTCCGCCAATGGTGCCGCGAACGGTCGATCGACGTCGTCGACGCCCATAGCGGCAACGCCCACACGATCGCTTTGTTGGCCCTGATCGCCGGAGCGCGGAGCAAGCTCGTCGTTCATCGGCGCGTGGCCAGGCGACTCCGCCGGGCGCTGCATACGCGCTGGAAGTACCGTTCCGCCCGCGTCAGCCGCTTCGTGGCGATCTCGCAGTTCATCGAGACGACTTTGCTGGAATACGGGGTTCCCGCGGAACGCGTCCGTGTCGTCCGTAGCGCCGTGCCGATGCGTACGGTGGCGCCTGACGCACGCGTTCGCGCCAGGCATGCGTTGCGCACGTTCGTCGATCTTCCCGACGAGGCATTCGTGATCGGCAACGCATCGGCCCTCACCCGCGAGAAGGGCTATCAGGTGCTGATCGGGGCGCTCGCTGACCTGCAGGCGCGGTCCGCTACTCCTTTTCATTGTGTCATCGCCGGAGACGGACCACTGCGTCGCGAGCTGCAGCAGCCGTGCCGAGAGCTCGCCCTCGTCGACCACGTCACCTTCCTCGGTCACGTCGACGGTGTGACCGACCTTCTCCCCGCCTTCGACGTTCTCGCGCTGCCCTCGCTTCGCGAGGGTCTGGGAACGCTCTTGCTCGATGCGACATTGGCCGGATGCACGTTGGTCGCCAGCGACGTCGGTGGCATCCCCGAGATCGTACGTCACGGGGAGACCGGCTTGCTGGTGCCACCCGACGATCCCTCGGCACTCGCAGGGGCGCTGGCGGCGCTTGCCAACGACCGAGATCGGCGCGCGCGCTTGCAGCAGCAAGCGCGAAGCTGGATCGCGCAAGAATTCTCTGTCGAGCGCATGGTCGCGGGGAACCTGTCCGTGTATCGATCGGTGCTCTCCCGCAGCGAATCACCGTCGCCATGACCGCACGCCGCATCCTCGTCCTCGGTACGATCCCCGACCGCAGCGAGGCGGCTCTACTGGAACGCCTCGCTCGCGCCGGGCGCGACGTGCATGCCGTGTTCCAGCCCCGGGCCCAGCGACTCGACGCGCTTCGCACTGCAGGCGTGGGCATATCGTTCGCGGAGCTGCGCTGGGAAAGTCGACGAACCGACGCAGCAACCGTATCGAGCCTCGTGCGCGAGCGGGCCCCCGACGTGATCCACGTACTCCGCTCGAAGAGCCTGCGCCTATTGCGTCAGGCGTGCTCGCCCCCATGGCCGCCGACGGTGTTCTACCGCGGCACGATCGAGAGTCCTCGCTGGTGGAGCTGGTCCGACCGCCGCAAGTTCTTCGATCCGAACATCGTTCGCTACCTCGCGGTATCGGAAGCGGTTCGCCGAGCCCTGCTCGACGGTGGCGTTCCGCCCGCGCGAATCGCCGTTCTGCGAAAAGGGCACGACCCGTCCTGGTACCAGGTTCCGGCGATCGATTTCCGTGCCGAGCTCGGCCTGCGGCGTACTACGTTCTTGCTCGGCGTCGTCGCCAACATCCGGTGGGAGAAAGGAGTCGAATTCGCCGTTGCCGCCGCCCACCGTCTCGCCGATGCCGGGCGCGACGTCCATCTCGCGTTACTCGGTGACGACGAGCGCCACGGGCTGCGACGCCGTCTGCGCCCACTCTCGGCGCCGGGCAGAGTCACCCACGTCGGACCGAGAAGCGACGTCGCCGCGATCCTCCCCAGCTTCGATGTTCTACTGTTGCCTTCACTGCGTGAAGGCTCGCCGCGAGCGGTCGCCGAAGCGATGATGCGGAGCGTACCGGTCGTTGCATCGAATGTGGGTGGAGTACCGGAGCTTCTCGATGGCGGCCGTGTAGGTCGGTTGGTCGAAGCCGCCGATGTTGCGGGTATGGCCCGTGCGATCGCCGAGCTGATGGACGACGACGCCGAGCGCCGCCGAATCGGCGCCCTGGGGCGTGCGCATGTCGAGGAGCTACTCAGTCTGGAACGAGTGACCCAGCAAGCGCTTGCGATTTACGACGAGGTCGCGTCGGCCTCGCGGGAGGCAAAGTCCTCGGTCATGACGTGGCGGTAGCCGAACGCGTCGAAGTGCGAAGGTTGCGGAGCACGCGTTGCAGCCCGCGTACCGCGTCCATCGCTGTGCTCCGAAACAATGCTGCAAATGCGAGGTCGAAGAGGGAGATCGGAAACACGAAGTGGATCGTCAAGGCCCACGTGACGGTCGTGGTTTTATCGGTTGTGGAGACAGTGATCGTGTCGATGGCGGTCGCCACCGGCGTAGTACCGCGCAGGACAGCCCGCTTCCCCGGCGTCCACTCGACGACTTCGTATTTCATGACGGAGTCGAAGCCCAGGAACTTCAGCGTCACCGAGAACTGGCTGCCGAGCTCGACCGGTTCGTCGCTCAGCATCTGTACGTCGACGATGCTGGGGTCCCATTGGGGAAGATTGCGAAAGTCGGCTGCGTAGTCGAGGACGGCCTGCGCCGGCTTGGTGACCCGAAAGGTTGCGGTGAAGTGCATGCTCGGTAGGTACCCCAACGGCGAAGCGATACAAGGAGGCTGCGCTTTACTCGCATGGTCTCTGAGCTAGGCTCGCGCAATGGCCACTTCGACAACCACGTCAGATCTCTCGCCGTTGGACAGGGTCTGGGCACAGGCCGTTTCTTGGGTCGAGCAGGGCTGGGTTCCCGACGCGGTCGTGGCAATGGCCGTTCGGCGGATGGCCGAGCAACGTCTGCGGGAACAGCGAACCAGCTTCGACGCAAAATCGCTCGCGGCGAAGCTCGCCAGCGGCGCAATTGCGGAACGGCCCGACGCGGCCAACGCCCAACACTACGAAGTTCCAGCGGAG
>CALJUJ010000358.1 GCA_937975525.1 uncultured bacterium | reverse complement strand
CAGGCGATCAGCCGGCGAGGACCCACTCCACCTTGCGGTTCTTGGTCTTCCAGAAGACATCGTGGATCTTCTCGATGGCCTCCAGCAGTTCGTCGGCATGCTGGGCACTCACCTCGACCTTGCAAGCTGAGCAGAGCTTGGCGGCCTTCCAGAACATGTCGTGCAGGTCGGGGATCTGCTCGAGATGCGGCGGCTTGAAGTAGTCGGTCCACAGGATCAGCAGCTCGCGCTTGGTCAGCTCCGCCTGCTCTTCCTTGATCGCGATGTAGCGGCTCAGGGTGTTGTGGTAGCGCACCGTGGCGTCCTTGTCGGACGCGTCCGGAGCCTGCAGGTCGAGGATCTTCTTGGTCATCGACCGCACCGCTTCCGCGGCGACTCGCGCCGACGCCGGGTCGTAGATGCCGCAGGGTCCGTCGCAATGGGCTTCGGCCTTGGGGAACAGCTTCTGGGTCATCGTATCGAGGATCTTGGTCATCGTTCGGTTCCTTCCCGCTTCACAGGGAGTCTTGGTTTTCGCTTCCGGTGCCGAGCCACCAAGCGATGCCCGCCGCAGCCAAGGCCGCAGCCACACCGAGCTCGAGCGGAAAGTGCACGGAGCTGCCGAGGACGTGCTCATGCCCCGGGTGCGCGAGGGCGAGCGATGGGACGAAGAGACTGAAGAGGACGAGCGATCGTTTCATGCAGTGGCCTCCATGGGTCTGGGGAACGGGGTGGCGCCGGCAGCCCGCATCGATCTCGTTCGCGTCCTGGGCGTGTCGCAGCGGCAACCTGGCGCCTGCGGCGATCCCGATCGGGTCGAGCACGAGGTCTGTCGCGAAGCGCGGCATGGGCAAGGACCTGGAATATCGGCATCGAATCGCGTTTTCAACTCGCAGCGTCTTCCGGGCCGTGTCTCAGCCTGATTTTCATCGGGGCAAGAAGGGGACGTCCCCATGTCCGCGCAGCGTGCTCGCGCACCAAGGCAACGGTCCCTTTCGCTTCGCGTGACCGCTCCCGTAGCGACCCGAGACACGACGCGACCGCGGGTACCGCCTCGGCTCGAGCCGGGTTCGGAGATCGATCGTCTTGCGCCGACGACGTCCGGCGCTGGACCACTGAGCTTCGTGCGAGCATGCGCTCGGCGCGAGAGCGCAGACCTAAGAGTCCACATCGCGCCCGGCGCGGGGATCGTGCTCGCCAGCAGAATTCATCCCGGCGCCAACGGATCGCAACGCTCCGTACATCTTCCGTTCACCTTGCCCTGCTACGATCGAGCTCGTTGGTGGATGGGTGGCGGAACACGATGTCGCTTGGCGCGTACTTGTTGATTGCAGCAGCTCTGGGCGCCTTCGTGCCCGCGGCGCGCCGGCGGCTGCAACTCTCCCGCGCCAAGCACCCTTCCCTGCGTGGCCACGCCCGCATGTCACGCCGCGCGGCGCGGCTCATCCGCAGCTTCTCTTACGACGACGACGTAGCTTTCGTCACCGACGGCGCGCCGGCTGAGATCGGTCGCGCCCGGCGCGAGGCGCTCGCTCGCCTACGCGCGCAAGTGCGTGCGACGGCGGCCCGGAGCCTGGCGACGAGCACGGCGCTCGACGGCAAGGTTTCCGACGTTCGCTTCACCGCGTCTTACCGCGTGCCCTTCCCGTTCCGTGACCTCATCGGCAGCGAGCTCGCCTACGGGTCGATCGTCGAGGAGAGCGACGGTGTGCGGGTCAAGGACGTCGACGGCAACTGGCGCTACGATCTATCCGGATCCTACGGCGTCAACGTCTCCG
>CALJUJ010000357.1 GCA_937975525.1 uncultured bacterium | reverse complement strand
AACCGTCGAGGTTGGTGAAGTACGGCGCGAGCGCGGCTCGCTCGCTGGCATCGAAGGTTTCGCGGGATGAGAGGGCGTCGGGCACGGGCGTGAAGTATGCGACGCCCTCGGCGGGCGCAAGCGCTGGTGGGCGAGCGAGGGGAGATTCCGCCGAGCCCGCGGCCACGGCATGGTATGGGGCGGCCGTCGGCGAACGTCGGACACTCACCTCTTGCGCTGCGTCGGCCATCCTCATAGGTTCCCCATCCGCGGTGAAACCAAAGATCGTCGACGAAGAACTCTCGCTGCTCGCTGAAACGAGCATGCGGTTGCAAGAGGCACCTGCCGACGCGGGCCCCTCCGAAGCGGCAATCGTCCAGGAGCTCGACCGGCTTCGAGCCGCTCTCATCGACGGCAGCGAGGTCAAGGACAGCGGCGCCCTGATGCAGCAGTGGGACCAGCAGAGCGCGCTGCTGCGGCAAATCCGCGCGTCGCGTTCTGCGCCCAAGGTCGACCCCAGCTCTCCCTACTTCGCCCACATTCGCTTGCGCGAAGACGACAACGAGTGGGACGTCTGCCTCGGCAAGGCGACATTCATCAACAACGGTGTGCGCATCGTCGATTGGCGCAATGCTCCGATCTCGCGGATCTTCTATCGGTATCAGCAGGACGACGAGTACGAGGAGGAGATCGCCGAGCGGATGCGTTCCGGCACGGTCGTCACCCGCCGGACGGTGACGATTCGCGACCGTCATCTCGTCGGAGTAGATGCGCCCGAAGGCTCCTACCGACGCAGTTCGGAGAACGACGGCGATTGGTCGCTCACCGGTCGCGAGCCGGCCCGACTGGCCGGCGGCGAAGGTACGGCACTGCGCGTCCACGAGGTCGACGGCGGCGGGGTTCGACGTCTCGGCACCGACGCGCAGGGACAGATCCAGCGGGCCGACAAACACCTGCCGGACATTGCCGGGCTGATCGATCCGGAGCAGTTCGACGTGATCACGCGGCCTTCGTCGGGCCTGGTCGTCGTTCGAGGCTCCGCCGGTTCCGGCAAGACGACCGTGGCACTGCACCGCATTGCCTACCTCGCGTACGACGACGAGGAGATCGAGTCGGCGCGCACCCTGTTCGTCGTCTTCTCGGCGGCTCTGTCGAGCTACGTCAGCCACGTGCTGCCCGCACTCGGCGTTCGTGGAGTTCAGGTGCGCACCTTTCGCGACTGGGCGGCAGGGCTTTGCAAGCGTCTGTTTCCCATGTTGCCGCGCCAGCTCCGGGAGAGCACGCCGGCGGTGGTGACCCGCCTCAAGCTGCACCCCGCTCTGATGACGGCTCTCGAGGAGCAATCACGCCAGGAGACTCGCGGCAGCAAGCCATCCCAGGCTCTCGACGACTGGGCGAGCGTGCTCTGTCGCGCCGACGTTCTCCGCGCCGTCTTCGAACGAACGGCGCCCAATGCCTTCAGCCGCGACGAGATCGATCGCGCGGCTCGCTGGAACCGGGAACGCAACGACGAGTTACTCGCGTGGATGCGCGGCAACGACAAGGTCCACGCCGATCTCGACGCCGAGGACGACGCACTGCTGTTGCGCGCGTGGCAGCTCCGTTGCGGGCCGATCCCCGGACCCGACCAACGACCGCTCCGCTATCGGCACGTCGCCATCGACGAGGTTCAGGACTTCTCGCCCGTCGAGGTGCGGGTACTGCTCGACTGCCTCGACGAGCGTCGCAGCATGACGTTGGCGGGAGACACCCAGCAGCACATCGCCGAGGAGGGTGGATTCACCTCGTGGAGCGCGTTCTTCGAGCAGCTCGGCATCGAGGGGACGGCGGTCGACACGCTGCGTGTCAGCTATCGCTCGACACACGAGATCGCCAGCTTCTCTCTCGGGATCCTGGGGGACCTTCGTGAGGACGGCGAGCAACCGATCACGACGCGCAGCGGCCCGCCGGTCGAGCTGTTCCGCTTCACCGACCACGGAGCCTGTGTTGCGTTTCTCAGCGACGCATTGAAGCACCTGGCGCGCCAGGAACCGTTGGCGTCGGTGGCGGTGCTCACGCCCAGCCGGGCGCTCAGCGAGACCTACCACCAGGGTCTCGTGAACAGCGAGCTCGACCACGTGCGCATCGTACGCGATCAGGATTTCACGTTCCGGCCTGGCGTCGAGGTAACCGAGATCGACCAGGTCAAGGGTCTCGAATTCGACTACGTCGTGCTGGTCGAGACGAGCCTCGCCCATTTCCCCGACACGGCGACTGCCCGCCGGCGGCTACACGTAGGCGCGACCCGCGCGATCCACCAGCTCTGGCTGACGAGTGTCGCCACCCCGGCGCCGATCATCGGCGCCGCGCTGGAGTCGGGCGAGGGCGGCACGGCGGCGAAGAAGGATTCCGAATGAAGCTGGGCCTGATGCTGGGCTATTGGATGATGGGTCCGGAAGACCCGATCGATCTCGTGCTCGAAGCGGAGCGGCTGGGATTCGACTCGGTGTGGACGGCCGAGGCGTACGGATCCGACTGCGTATCGACGCTGTGCTGGATGGGGGCGCGTACGAGCCGCATCAAGCTCGGTACGTCGGTCATGCAGATCTCGGCGCGAACGCCCGCGTGCGCCGCGATGACGGCGACGACCATCGACCATCTCTCCGGCGGACGATTGCTGCTGGGGATCGGCGTCTCGGGACCCCAGGTCGTCGAGGGTTGGTACGGCCAGCCGTTTCCCAAGCCGATGGGGCGTACGCGCGAGTGGCTCGCATTGTTCCGCAAGATGGTCGCTCGCCAGGAGCCCGTTACGTTCGCCGGCGACCACTACACCCTGCCCTACCCCGGCGGCACCGGGCTCGGAAAGCCGCTCAAGTTGATCACGCGGCCTTTGCGCGATCGCATCCCCGTGCTGATGGGCGCCGAGGGACCGAAGAACGTGGCGCTTGCCGTCGAGCAGGCCGACGGCTGGCTCCCTCTGTTCTGCTCGCCGGAGACCTTCGAGCTGGATCTGTACCGCGACACGCTCACCCGCCGCCGGCACGACTTCGAGATCGCGGCGACGGTCAACGTGATCGTCGACGAGGACGTGCGCCAGGCGCTGGTGGCGACGAAATGGATGTTGGGCTTCTACCTCGGCGGCATGGGCGCGAAGAAGGAGAACTTTCATCTCAACCTCATCGAGCGCATGGGCTTCGGCGAAGCCGCTCATCAGGTGCAGGATCTGTTCTTCGCTGGTCGCCGCGACGAAGCCATCGCCGCGGTGCCGGACGAGCTCGCCGACGCCATCTCTCTGTCGGGCCCTCCCGAGCGCATCCGCGAACGCATGAGGGTGTGGCGCGAGAGAACGCCGGTGACGACGCTCATCGCCGCCACGCGCGACCCGCAGGTTCTGCAGCTGCTGGCTGCCGCCGAGCTCGGCGGCTCTTGAGCCCATCGCCCTCGGTGGTCTAGCGTAACTCGAAATCGACGACACCCGAGGTGCATATGCAATCGACACGACTCGGCTTGGCTGGGGCACTGACCCTAGGCCTGGCCCTGTCTGCGTGTGGCGACGACGACCGCGGCGACCGTGCGACCCCCGCGGCTCTGCGCATCGGCGTCGCGGCGGTTCCCATCACCCCCTGCGGCCCGAATCCGGAATGGACCGGCCCGATCACGCCGAGTGGCGTGTGGGGCGAAGAATTCACCGACGCCAACGGCAATGGCCTCTGGGACAGTGGCGAGGCAATCGTACAGGATCCGGTCAGCACCGATCTGGACCCCCGCGACGCGCGCAATCGCTACAACGGAATCTTCCTCGCGGGATTCGGTAGCAACCGACTGGCGACGGGGTGCAACGACGACATCTGGGCGCGCACGGTGGTCATCGACGACGGCACCCACAAGGTTGCCATGGTCAGCGTCGACCTCGTCGGCTATCTCACCCACGGCACGTACTACGGGTTCCAGCGCGCCGAGGAGATGGTCGGCGACGACCTGGGCATCGACACGTTCATCTACAGCAGCACCCACCAACACGAAGGCCCGGATACGATGGGCCTCTGGGGCTTCCAGGAGTTCAGCGACGGGAAGTTTCCGCAATACATGCAGTTCGTCGACCGTATGGTGGCGAAGTCGATTCGAATGGCCGCGGCGCCGGACAACATGCGCGCTGCGCCAGGAGTCTTCGCCGCCACGACGAACGCCGTCGATAGCCCGGATCTCCGCGGGCTGCAGGTGCGCACCGGCTGCCGCCCGCCGTGGTGTTTCGACGACGAGCTGCGTGTCCTCCGCTTCGCCGACGAAGCCGGCGAAACGATCGCCACCCACGTCAACTGTAGCCAGCATCCCGAATCACTCGAGGACCGCAACACGCTCGTGAGCTCCGATTTCGTGCACTACATCCGCGAACGCGTCGAGACCGATCTGGGCGGAAGCGCGGTGTATTTCAGCGGCGCGCTCGGAGCTGCCGAGATCGTCGGCGATACGTGCGTCGGCGGCGCCGATCCACGCAACGAAGACGGCAGCAACGAGTTCGATCGCCGCGACGACATCGGCGTGCCGCGGACGCGCGCCCTCGGCGAGATCGTCGGCACCGTCGTCGTCGACATCCTCGACGGCGCCGAGGCGATCGACGTGGCCGCACTCCGAGTCGACTCCGTCGAGTACTTCGGCGCCGGCAGCAACCCGGTCTTCAGCTTCGCGAGCCAGTCGGGCATCCTCGACCTCGACCCGGTCGCCTTCGACCCGGGCAACTGTGGCGGCGGTGAAGGCGGCCTCTGTGCGCCGGTGGTCCAGTACCTCGTCCAGCTCGTCGACGACGTCGGCACCCCGCTGCTGCAGATGGCGACTTCGCCCGGGGAGCTCTTGCCGGAGCTGTTCTACGGCGTTGCCGAGCACGGCCGCGACGATTGTCCCGAAGCGGACACCGGTCTGCCCTTCGAGCCCTCGATACGCGATGCGATGAGCGCGCCTCATCGCTGGCTGATCGGCCTGTCGCCGGATCAGTTCGGCTACATCGTGCCCGGCTACGATTTCCGCACGACGGTGTCACTCGGCAGCGAGGCGGAGGACCCCTGCGGCGGGCAGGAGTACTCCCCGGGCTTCCCGCGCCGGCGGGTCCCGCGCCACTACCACGAGACGCTCGCCGTGGGCCCCGACATCGCCGCCACAGCGACGTGCTACGCCGTCCGCCTCCTCGGCCGCGAGGACGTAATCGGCGCCAATGCGGCCTGCCAGCGTGTATTCGATCTTCCCTGAGGTCGGCCATCGCAACCTAGGGTGGGCTCTCGTGGCCGCCCTACTCGCAATTGCGGGGGCTGGCCCCGCGGCGGCGCACATGGAGTTCCATCATGGCCGGCTACTCGACCTCACGCGGCGCAGTGATGCCGTGTGGATCGCTACGGTGCAGAGCGCCGAGGCTACGGAGACGACAGGCGGTCGGCGCATCGCGGTGGAGGTCCTGCAACCCGAAGGCACCGGCGGCGCACGCGTACTGACCATCCCGCAGCGGCTGGCGGTGTCGCCGAGCTCGACCTATGCCTTCTACGTCGTGCGCGAGGCGACTGGGTGGCGCTGCATCCACCCGAGCGGCACCGTACTGCCGGTCGTGGGCCGAGGCGAAGCGTACGTCGCGCTCGATGGCGAGCTCCGTCCTGCGCTGGGCCAATCGGAACGGAAGGTGGCTGGCGCACTCCTGCGCGGCCTCCGATCGCCCGTCCGCGAGCTTCAGATCCACGCGGCGCTCGCCCTGCGAGAAGTGGCGCATGAAGGCCACACCCTGACCAGCGATCAACAGCAGGAGGTGCGGTCGCTGCTCGCCGCGGCCGAGACCCCGGCGGAGCTACGTCCCCTGCTGCAGTCGTTGGTCGCCCGCTGAGCAACTTGACTGCCCAGGCATGGGCAGGCAGACAGCCGTTGTGTTCGAAGGACGCAAGATCGCCGTGGTCGTTCCGGCGTACAACGAATCGCGGCACATCGCCGATGTGATCCAGCAGATGCCGGAGCTCGTCGACGCGATCATCGTGGTCGACGACTGCAGCACCGATGGCACGGCGGCGGTCGCCGAGGCCATCGACGACGGCCGGATTCACGTGATCCGCCACACGCGCCAGATGGGCGTCGGCGGGGCCACGCTCACGGGCTTTCGCAGAGCCCTCGAGTTCGGCGCGGACGTCGCGGTCAAGGTCGATGGCGACGGACAGATGGATCCGAAACGCATTCCCGAGTTGGTTTCGCCCCTCGTGCGCGAAGGCTACCACTATGCCAAGGGGAATCGCTTCCTCCACTCGGATGCGCTCAGGCAGATGCCGCTGCCGCGCCTGCTGGGCAGCTTCGCGCTGACCTTTCTCACCAAGCTGGCCTCGGGGCAGTGGCATCTCTTCGATCCGCAGAACGGCTACGTCGCCGTGCGAACCGATGTTCTCGGTCGCTTGCACCTCGACGAGATCGCTCAGGGCTTCTTCTTCGAGAACGACATGTTGATCCACTTGAACATCGCCGAGGCGCGGGTGAAGGACGTGCCGATCCCGGCGATCTACGGCGACGAGCAGTCGAAGCTGCGGATTCGACGTGTCCTGCTCGGCTTCCCGCCACGGCTCGCGCGTGGTCTTCTGGTGCGGATCTGGCGGAAGTACGTGCTCAACGATTTCTCGCCGATCGCGGTCTTCTGGCTGATCGGCACGCCGCGGCTCGTCTTCGGAGGAATCTTCGGCCTCGGGACATGGGCCCATTCGCTGTGGAGCGGCGTTCCGGCGAGCACCGGAACGGTGATGTTGAGCGTTCTTCCGTTCCTGCTCGGCTTCGAGCTGATGCTGCAGGCGATCATTCTCGAGATCCAGGAGACACGCCGCTGAGGCGTGGCGGCCGTGCGATGGTGAGCGGGATCACGAAGCCACGCCTGGCCGTGCTGTTGTCCGGCGGTGGCACGACGCTACAGAACTTGCTCGATCGAATTGCGGACGGACGCTTTGCCGCCCGTATCGCGGTGGTGCTGTCGTCCAAGACCGAGGCCGGTGGCCTGGAACGCGCTCGTCGTGCCGGCGTTCCCGCGGTGGCGGTCCCGCGTCGCGCCTACGCCGACGTCGCTTCGTTCAACGATGCGCTGCATGCCGAGCTCGACCGCCATGAGTTCGACCTTGTCGTGATGGCGGGGTTCTTGTCGCCCTTCGAGCTTCGTGGCCGCTACGAGCAACGGGTTCTGAATATCCACCCGTCGCTCCTGCCTGCCTTCGGAGGTCAGGGGTTCTACGGTGCTCGAGTGCACCGGGCGGTGCTCGATGCGGGCGTGAAAGTGACCGGCTGCACGGTGCACCTCGCCGACGATTCCTATGATCGTGGACCGATCCTGGCGCAGACGGTCGTCGAGGTGCGCGACGACGATACGCCTGAGACGCTGGCCTCGCGCGTCCACGCGGCAGAGAACGAAACCTACCCGGAAGCGATACGCGCCTGGGCAGCTGGCGAATGCGAGGTCGTCGGCCGGCGGGTCTTGCGCCGGCGCGACTGAATCAGGGTCAGGCTTCGGCGGTCTCTTTCGACTCGTCCGCCGACGTCACGTCGGGATTGCGGCGCGGGGGCTTCTTCTTCTTGACGCCGGGCGCGAGGACGACACCCATCAGGCGCCCTTCCATGCGTGGGTTGCCCTCGACGCTGGCCACGTCGGAGAGCGCTTCGCAGATCTTCATCAGCTTGTCGCGACCGAGGTTCTGGTAGGCCATCTCGCGACCGCGGAAGCGGAGCGTGAACTTCACGCGGTCTCCCGAGTCGATGAACTTGCGCGCCTTGGCGATCTGACGGTCGAGATCGCCGACGTCGGTCTTGTAGCCCAAGCGCAGCTCCTTCAGCGTCGTCGTCGACTGACGTCGCTTCGACTCGGCCTCCTTCTTGTGCTGCTGGTACTTGAACTTGCCGTAGTCGAGAATCCGGCACACGGGCGGCTTCGCCTGTGGTGCCACCTCGACGAGATCGAGCCCGGCATTCTCGGCGATGCGCAATGCTTCTTCGACTGGGACGACACCAAGCTGCCCCCCGTCGGCGTCGATCAGGCGCACCTCGGGGCAACGAATCTTCCGGTTTACCCGGTGCTGCTCCTGTGGAGGGGGAACGAACCGTGGACCTCTACCGCGAAAAGCCAAATGACCTCCTTCTGCTCTGCCAACGCACGAGCGCCCCAACAGTACCTTGCGCGACGCATTCTGACAACGCCCGCAATCCGATTCTCAGAAATAAAACCGCATTCTCGCAACTAGCGGGCGAGCAGGATCGCCCACTCGTCTGGCAGCGCGACCACTCTCAAGACGTCGAACCCCTCCGCCTCGGCGGCCCGCGGGATGTCACGGGCCCCCTTGGGGTCGTCGATGCGCAGCTCGAGCCCGCAGCCGGGCTCGACGGACTCGAGCCGGACTTTTGCCCGTGCCCAGTTGAGGGGACAGCGCACCCCGCGCAGGTCGAAGACGTCCACGCGATCGAGCCCGTGTGTTTCGTCGTCGGCGTGCATCGCCTTCAGCATGCTGCCGGGCGCGCGGCGAGTCCAGCTCCGTTGTGCGGCGCATCTCTGCTACGCTACGGTCGAGCGTCGACCAGATGGGTGCTCCTCCCGAAAAGTACGTTCTCCGTCGTGCCCCGGCGGCCGCCGCATCCTCGTGGCGGATCGACTACCGCGCCGAGCTGAACGAGGCGCAGCACCGAGCCGTCGCGACGGTCGAAGGCCCCGTGCTGGTGATCGCCGGGGCCGGCACCGGCAAGACGCGCACGCTCGTCTTTCGCGTCGCCCGCCTCGTCGAAGGCGGCGTGGATCCGGCGCAGATCCTGCTGCTGACCTTCACCCGCAAGGCGGCTGCCGAGATGCTTCGGCGTGCCAGCAGCTTGTTGGACGGGCGTTGCGAAAGGGTGGCCGGTGGCACCTTTCACTCGTTCGCGAATCTCATCCTACGCCGCCACGCCCATCCCATCGGGCTCGGGGCGGCCGTCTCGATACTCGATCGCGGTGACAGTGAAGACGTGATCAACCTGCTGCGCGCCGAGGGCGGGTTCGATCGCAAGGAACGGCGCTTCCCGCGCAAGCAGAAGATCGCCGAGATCTTCGGCATGGCGGTGAACAAGTCGATCGACCTCGAGTCGCTCGTGGAATCCCTCTACGGGCATCTGGCCGAGCACGTCGGGGACCTGATGGAGCTGCAAGCGGCGTACACGACCTACAAGCGTACCCGCCAGCTCGCGGACTACGACGATCTGCTGGTTCTCTTCCGAGACCTGCTGCGCGACCACGCCGCGGTGCGTGACGAGCTGTCCCGCCGCTACCGCTACATCATGGTCGACGAGTATCAGGATACGAACTCGCTGCAGGCGGAAATCGTTCGCTTGCTCGCCAGCACCCACGACAACGTCATGGCGGTGGGCGACGACGCCCAGAGCATCTATTCCTTCCGTGGCGCGGATTTCCGCAACATCATGGACTTTCCGCGATCCTTTCCGGGGACCCGTGTGATCGCGCTCGAGGAGAACTACCGCAGCACGCAAGCCGTGCTCGACGTGACCAACGCGATCATCGCGGCGGCGCGCGAACGCCACGCCAAGACCCTTTTCACCGATCGTGGCCCCGGGCAGGTGCCCCTCCTCGTCTCCGGCGAGAACGAGCATTACCAGTCGCGTTTCGTATGCCAGCGCATCCTCGAGTTGCGCGAGGAAGGCGTACCCCTGGGCGAGATCGCGGTGCTCTTTCGCTCCAGCTTCCATTCCTTCGGGCTCGAGGTGGAGCTCAACCGCCACGGCATCCCGTTCGTGAAGCGAGGCGGGTTCAAGTTCATCGAGACGGCGCACATCAAGGACGCGATCGCGCATGTTCGGGTGCTCCTGAACCCCCTCGACTCGGTGTCGTGGCACCGAGTGCTCCTCCTCCTCGAAGGGGTCGGGCCGCGCACCAGCGAGGAGCTGATTCGCGCCGTCGTCGACACCGGCGATCCGGTGACCGCCCTCACCCAGTTTCCGCGCCCGGGGCTGGCGACCGATCTCCGCGCTCTCGCGAACCTCCTCGAGACGCTGGCCGAGGCGCGCCATCACCCCGAGTCGATGGTCGAGCAGATCCTCGAGTACTACGAGCCGATCCTCAAGCGGATTCACCCGGACGACCATCCCAAGCGGCGTCGCGACCTCGACCACTTCGCCGCGATGGCGTCGCGCTACGAGAATCCCGAAACCTTCCTCGCCGACATGGCACTCGAGCCCCCGAACGAGAGCGTCGGTGACGTCGTCGCCGAGGTGGAAGACGAGGAACGACTGATCCTATCGACGATTCACTCGGCGAAAGGGCTCGAGTGGCACACGGTCTTCGTCCTGTGGGCCGCCGAAGGTCGCTTTCCCTCCCCCTATTCGGTTGCCGACGACGATATCGAGGAGGAACGGCGGCTGATGTACGTGGCGACGACGCGAGCGAAGGAGCTGCTCTACCTCACCTATCCGATCACGATGTTCGATCGCCAGAACGGAATCGTTCTCGCCCGCCCATCGCGCTTCGTCGCGGACATCGATCCGGAGATCCTACGGCCTATCGCACTGGTCATCGATATGGAGCCATGATCCTGCGCGGTATGGTCAGGCGCGTCGTGCGACCGCGAGAAGGGACAATCCGAACGGCAATCCCAACCGCCGCTCGATGCGCAGCCACGGAACCAGCCACGAATTGAGTCGCGCTTGAATGCCCGGCACCGTTCGGCGCCGGAGAACTCTCCCGTTGAAGAACCATCCCGGAACGCCAAGCGCATTGAAGCGTCCGATCTCCTCGACGAAAAAGCCCGTCTCCTCCAGCTTCGCGGCCAAGTCGTCCTTCCGATAGCGCCGATAGTGATGAATCGCGCGGTCCATCTCCCCGAAGAGACAAGGATGCGCGGGAACCACGAGCACCAGTCGGCCCCCTGCTTCGAGTCGATCGTAGAGGCGACGCAGAGCCGCCCGATCATCGTCGATGTGCTCGAGCACGTTCAGGCAGACGATGCTCGCGAACGGCCCAGGCACCTCGGTGCTCTCCGTGTCGGCGAGGTCGAAACGTCGGACCGCGACATGGCGGTCCTCTCCGAAGTATCGGCACAAATGGTCGAGGTAGCGGGGATCGACATCGGTGGCGACCACCTCGCGATCGCCGCCGAGCTGCCGGGTCATGTTGCCGATCCCCGCGCCCACCTCGAGCACCGATGCCCCCAGGTGCGGGGTGACCATTTCGCCGACCCACGCGTTGTAGCGGTGCAGCGCCTCCATGCGCCGCAACGTCACGAGCC
>CALJUJ010000356.1 GCA_937975525.1 uncultured bacterium | reverse complement strand
CCGCATCCACCTCGTCAGCCGCGGGCGGGAAAAACAGCCTCAGGCGCATGGCCCCGGTCACACCTGCGCCGGCATCGACGGCGCGCCGGACTTCGGTGGCACCGGTAGCGAGTAGCCGTTCGGCATCGACAGGCGCCAGCGGCCAGTGGCGCATGACTCCGGACCTCGGGTCGACAGGCGCCTGATCGGCGGGCGGCGGAGTGCCCACCGGCACGCTCGCCGCACACGCGGACAGCGACACCACGCATAGCCACGAGCCCCAGGCACGGATGGCCAGAGTAGGCATGACCATTCGCGATGCAGGCCACGATCGGCGCGTCGTAGACCTCATCCTTCCACCCCCTCGCAGAGCTTTCTCGGCAGCCCCTCTGCCATACGTGTCCGATGCACGCCGTCGCGCTCGGTTTCGATCGAATCGACCCGCGGCGTCCGTCAGAAACGCACCTCGAGCCGTGCCCCGCCCCAATGCGGAACGACATGCCAGGATACGGATTCCCCCGTCGGAACCGGAGCGAACCGGCGCTCGTACTCTTCGAGATCGCCACGCGCCTGCCACGGATGCAGGTAGTTCATCACCTCGCCGACGACGATGCCGATCGCCGCCGAGGTCCAGGCGTCGCGACGCTCGCCCCAGCCCTCGCCCGCAATCACGGCACCGGCCACGTTGATGCCGACGTTGGCGGCATGGGCCTTCCACGAATACCAACGGTTGGCTTCCTTCGCATTGCGGCGCAGCTGCTCCTCGCCCACCTGCAGGCGCCGCTCGCAACCACCGGGCTCGGCGACGGAAACGGCGACCATGGGCGCGCTTCCCTCCTTCGCGCTCGGCGGCGCCACCAGCAGCCGAGTCGTTCCGAACAACGCCTTCACCGCACTCACGACGTCGACGGCACGGTGTCCGGCGTCGTCCTCGAGCGCCGCCTGCGTGCTGGTGACGACCACACCGATCCCGTAGAACGCGGTAAAACCGCCCCACCAGTAGCGCGCGTGCGGCCGACCGGCTTCGAGCTTCTGCTCGAGGAAGGCGAGTCTTGCCGCGGTGTCGGCAGCGCAGACGCCACCGGAGGTAGCCTCCGCGGCGGTGGTACTCGGCAGTGCACCGAGAATGCTTGCGAAGCAGAGGCACAGGGTCACTCCGGACCATGGCCGGCAGCGGGACGATGCGTTCATGGCGAGCCCCCCTAGCAGCTATGCCGAGCAGACACAGCCCCCCATGTCTCGAGCGTCGTGTTTCCGGTTGCTTCGCGAGCGGGCACACCAGCCAAAGGGGGCAGTCGTCATGGAGCGAAAGCACCCGGCCGGCCGTTACCGCTCCCCCCCTCGTCCCGATGGAGATCGAGCCGAGACGCCACCCTCGGGAACGAGCCAGTTGCGCTCCGCTCGGCGCTGCGCGACGAAGGGAGTCAGCCACAGCGTGAGAATCGGAAGGAAGAGATCATGGAGAATCTGCAGATCCTACTCCGCGAGCGGCCACGCGGTCCGCTGAGCCCTGCGCATTTTGAGACGCGCACCATCGAAACGGCCCCGCCGGCGCCCGGGCAAGTGCTCGTGCGCAACGTCCTGTTGTCGCTCGACGCCGCCAACCGGGCATGGATGCAGGGGCCCACCTACAAGGATGCCGTGAACCCGGGCGACGTCATGCACGGCTACGCGATCGGCGAAGTCGTCGCCTCCGCGTCCGACCAACTGCGGCCCGGCGACGTGGTCGCCGGCGAGCTCGGCTGGCAGACGCATGCGACGCTGCCGGCTGCCGCGCTCCAGCGCTGCCCGCCGCACCGCCCGCTGACCCACCTATTGTCGGTGCTCGGGATCGCCGGAAAGACCGCATACCACGGCCTCGTACACGTGGCCGGCGTCCGCGCCGGAGAGACCGTGGTCGTCTCGGCCGCAGCCGGCTCCGTCGGCTCCCTGGTCGGCCAGATCGCCCGGATCCACGGCGGCCGGTCGGTCGGGATCGCCGGCGGGCCGGAGAAGTGTCGCTGGGTCGTCGACGAGCTCGGCTTCGACGAGTGCATCGACTACAAGAACGCCGACGTCAGCGCCGAGCTCGCGCGCCTCTGCCCCAAAGGCATCGACGTCTACTTCGACAACGTCGGCGGGCCCGTTCTCCAGGCCGCCCTCTTCGCCATGAAGCTGCACGGACGCATCGCCTGCTGTGGCGCGGTATCGCAGTACGATACGGGCGAGTTCGCCAGCCCGGTCGGTATCCCCGGCCTCCTCGTGGTCAAACGGATTCGCATGGAGGGCTTCATCGTCACGGACTTCGCCGACCGCGACGACGTCGCCGAGCGCGACCTGCAGGCATGGTCCGGCGACGGACGATTGCGGGTCGTCGAAGACGTGATCGACGGACTGGCGAACGCGCCAGGCGGCCTGATCGGGCTGCTCGCCGGAGAGAACCGCGGCAAGCGCATGGTCCGCGTCAGCGAGGACCCCTCGTGAACGACCGCATCTCCGCAACCGGCGCCGAGCAAAGCCTGCGCCAGAGCGGGGACCCATGACGCTGGTCGCGGCACGCTGGGTGCCGCTCGCCTTGGCTGCCGCCGG
>CALJUJ010000355.1 GCA_937975525.1 uncultured bacterium | reverse complement strand
CGTCGGTCACACGATCCGTTCGATGCCGGGTATGGACTCGAATGCACGATCGAACGACAAGACTTGCTTGATTCGGTGGCGCTGCATGACGGCTGCGTGCAGTGCATCCCGCGACTGCGTGCCTCTGCCTGCATCCGCCGGAGATCGACGGCATCGACGAGCACCTGCATCCTTTTGGTCATCGCGTTGAGCTTGAATGACTCATGGGGATGAGTCATTCGAACCCGCACGTTGGCGTGCCTCCGTGCGGCCCCGAACCGAACGAGCGAACGAGCCCGTGCGGCGGCTCAGAGGCGAAGCCACGCCATCACCCCGAAATGGTCGCTCGGGTAGATGCCGTTGCGCGCCTCGTTCATGACGACGCGACAGTCCTCGACCGTCACCCGGCCGCGGTCGTGGTCGAATCCGACGAAGATGTAGTCGATGCGGCGGTCCGGCTCGTCGACCAGATGGGCGAATCCGTTGCGGTTGTCCCAGGTGAGACCGGGACCGCCGTCCCCGGCTGCCGCCCAGGCGTCCTCGAAGAACGTGCTGCGTCCTCCTAGCGCCTGCCAGCCGCGCAGGTAGCGGATCTCGGACGCATCGGGATCGGCGTTGAAGTCGCCGACGACGACCGGCGGAAGGTACCGGTCGCCAGCGACGTTCCAGGCGAAGTCGCGCAGGGCGACGACCTGCTGCTCGCGCACGTAACCGTGGTCGAAGCGCCAGTTCAGGTGCGTCGAGACGAACGGCAGCTCGCCGTCGGGCGTCGCGACGACGATCGCCGTCGCGCTGCGGATCTCGCCGCTGTCTGATCCGGGCAACCGTATCCAGTCGCGCGCGACGATCGGCAAGCGCGACGCGGCGACGTTGCCGAACCCGTAGTCGCGCCCCTCGGGCCCGGCGAAGCTCGCGTCGTCGTCCCAGGAGAAGGCCGGGCGAAACTCGAGGTCGTAGCCGAGACCGTCGAGGATCTCGCGGCCCTGGTGCATCCCGTCCGGGCGAACGACGATCTCCTGCAGGCCGACGAGATCGGGCTGCAGGTCGGCAATGGTGCGGCGCAACACGGCCATGCGTTCGTCGTACGGCGGCGACACGTTCCAACAGTTCAACGTCAGCACGGAAAGGGTCTTCGGCATCGCGGCGGCTCCGTCCCGAATCACCAGAGCTGATCGGTGTAGGTGTCGGTGCCGACCACGGTCGGCCACCAAGGCGAGGCGAACACGACGCGCCCGAGGGCGGTGGCGCGCAGGTCCGCGTCGAGCTCGACGAACTTCGGCCAGTGGGGCTCGGGCGCCTCGTCGAGAAAGTAGAGCTGCAGGTCGAGGCGCTCGGTGCGCTCGACGCGAGGAATCGGCATCGGCCCCTCCCCCTGCGGGATGGGCGACCAGGTCGAGCACGAGGCGACCGCCGACCCGGAGAGAAAAGACGGCAGATACGAAGCGAACCACCGGTCGGTCTGCTCCTGGTCGACCCCCTCGGCGCGCTCGATCGCCAGGGTCACCAGCCCCGGAAAGCGGTGATCGGGGCTGAGCTCGAGCGGCACCGGATCCGGGTCCCGATAGTGCGTCCAATCGTGCGTGTACATGAGCGTGTGCACGTGTGTGCGCTCGTGGAAGCCGCGTCCCTGCTGGTAGAGCCAACGCGCCTGCGGGCTCGCCCAGGCGTGGTGCTCGTCGTGATGATCGGCGTGGATCCAGTAGAAGGCGAGGAACGAGCCCGCCTGCACGGTCGGTTGAGCGAGCGGGCTGGGCTCGGGAAAGCGCAACTCCTTCAGCGGCTTGGTCGCCACCCAGCGGCAGCCGGCGAACAGCCACGGACCGACGAGGCAGCCGGCGTAGAAGTGGTCGCGCTCGTACCAACGATTGTAGGCAGCTTCGTGGCCGGGAAGTGGATCGACGATCGTGAACAGCATGCTGCCGACGCGGACGGGGTACGATTTCATGGTCTCCTCACGGCTTGCGCTCGCATCGACGGACGCGGCCCGCTCGGCGCGATGCTTAGCGCGATGCCGTTCGCCGGCACAAACCCTTGCCTTCCCGGCTCGAACGCCGGCGACGCAGGCGAATCGATCAGGATGCCGCCGCGCGCACGACGCGATCACTCATCCCCACGACGGCCATGCCTCCGCGAGGCTCAGCCACGGATCGAACGCACGGTCCAAGCGAGGGCCACCGAAGCGCACAGCCCGGCGACGGCGACGTGCGCCGGTGGCAGGTCATAGCCGTGGGCGACTACGAACGAGGTGATCGCCACCAACGCGGCCACGGCCGGTGCGAGGATCAGCATCGACCTCATCTCACGCATCGTGCTCTTCGCCACCAAAGCCGGAAGCACCAAAAAGCCGAAGGTGTACACCAGCCCGGAGACACGAAGCGAAAGCGAGATCGCGATTCCGAGCCACACGTAGAGGGCACGGTCCCACCACTCGACCCGCACCCCCATGGCTCGCGCGGCTTCGGGATCCATCGTCACCAGCACGAGCGTGCGCCAACTCAGTAGCAGCGCCACGACGGTTCCCGCCGCCAAGACCGCGAGCAGCTCGACGTCGACCAGCGTCGCCCCGACGATCGTGCTCGACACTAAACGATGCACCTCCTCCAGCCCGTGCGGGCTGTGGGCAACGAGCAACACCGAGCCGCTCAAACCCACGCAGAAGATCCAACCCGTCAGCGCCTCCCGACTCTCACCGCCCGGCACCCGCAGCGATGCCGTCACCAAGGCTCCCACCACCGCGAAGAGACTCCCGAGCAGCGAGGTCACCGCGTCGAACTCATACCAGCCAGCTCCGCTCCAACCGAGCTCCAGGCCGATCGTCAACCCAAGCATCGATGCTTGCGAGACCGCCGCGCCGAGGAAGATCTGGTCGCGCGCAACGATCAACACGCCAATCACGCCGAGCAACATCGCAATCAGACACCCCGATACGTACGCATCGCGAAACAAGTGCCACGACGACAGGAACTCCTCGATCACGCTGGACACTCCCCCAGCCCGTGGAGCCAGCCGTGCGAGCTCGCCCCGTAGATCCGCTCCAGGTTGTCTCGCCGCAGAATCTCGGCACGCCGACCGTTCTCGACGGCCCCATCGTGAAAAAGAGCGACATGACTTGCGTAGCGCTCGGCAACGCCCATGTCGTGAGTGACCAGCACGACGGTTACGCCGTCGTCACGGTTCACCCGCGCCACGAGATCGAGCACCGCCTCCTCAGCCGCGGGATCGAGGCTCGCCGTCGGCTCGTCGAGCAGCAGCAGCGTCGGCTCGCGTACGAGGGCGCGGGCGATCATCGCGCGCTGGCGCTGTCCACCAGATAGCGACCACAGGTCGTGGCGCTCGAGCCCCTGCAAAGCCACGGTCGCAAGGGCCCGGCCCAGTCTCGCCGTGCGTTCAGCGGCCCGCAACTGCAGCCCGACCGTACCAAGACCGACGAACTCGCGTACCGTCGTCGCCAGGGTACGACTCCATTGGCAGTGCTGCGGTACGAAGCCGACCGTGTCGGGCGTCAGATGCAGCGCGATCTCGAGCCGCCCGGATGCAATCGGCAGCAAGCCCAGAATCGCCCGCAGCAGGCTCGTCTTTCCGGTCCCATTAGCCCCGAGCAGGCACCAGAACTGGCCCTCGTCGATCTCGAGGTCGAGATCGCGAACGACACGCACGCCCGGATAGGCGAGCACAACGCGCTCGGCCCGGATCAAGGGGCCGGACTCGGCCGATTCTTCGGACATGGACACCTCGCTCATCAGGAAGGCCCCGGCTCGAACAGTCGTGGCCATCGTTGCTCGAAATGCCTACGAAACATCCGGTACAGCGGCAATGGAACCCCATCGGAAAACGCGTCGAACGCTGCGCGCGCCGCAGCCAGCTCCCCTGCCTCGGCCAGCGCGACCGCGCGTCCCAGGTCGGCACCGGCACGCAAGAACCGCGGGATTCGCTCGTCCCCGACCGCGAGCACGGGATCCATTTCCGGCGGAAGCGCTGCGGCGAGGCGGTCGACGAACTCGAGGAACTCGGCTCCAATGAACCATTGTGCCGTGCCGCTAGCCACGGCGCGTTGCGTTCGCGGAGCCTCGTACTCGATCACGGGAAGGTCGTCGGTGTTCAGGGGCACGTCGTCGACCAGGCGCGGCACCTCGCCGAGGTTGCCGACGTAGAACAACATCATCATGGCGAGTCCGACGTCCTCGGGAACTTCACGCATGCGCGGCAGTTGCCGCAGCGCATTCAACATCGCGACCACGTCGAGCGGAGCGCGATTGCTGCGGCCGACCAGGGCCACGATCGGTGCCTGTGGCAAGAACTCGCCACGCCACAAGGTGACTTCGGGAAAGACGGCGAGCATCGTTCGCGCGATGATCGAAAACTCGCGCCGTGACAATTGATACAAAGGAAGCCATTGGGCGAACACCCCGCCCGGTCGCAGCCGTGCGCGCACCGTTTGGTAGTGCTCGATCGTATACAAGCTGGCGGTCCCAGCCTGCCAGGGCGTGAACAGGTCGGCAACGATCACGTCGAACTCGTCGTCCTGGGCGAGCAACCAGTTGCGCCCGTCGGCGTGCACGACATCGACGCGGGGGTCTTCGAACAAGCCGTCCGTATGCGACGTGAAATGGCGACGCGCGGCACTAACGACTTCGGGGATCAGCTCCGCAACCACGATACGTTCGACGGGATGCGCGACAGCGGCGCCAGCCGTGATGCCCGACCCGATCCCCAGGAAAAAGACGCTGCGGGCCGCGCCGG
>CALJUJ010000354.1 GCA_937975525.1 uncultured bacterium | reverse complement strand
CGCCGGTCCCCAGCGCCTCGCGCGCCTCGGCCCCATCCGCGCCCGCGGCGGTTCCGCGACCTCGGGCGGCTCGATCTCGATCACGACGGCACGCGACGTCATCATCGAGCCCGTCGGCGTGATCGACGTCACCAATGCCGGCGACGCGGGCATCGTCGAGCTCACGGCCGGCGGCACCGTCGAGATCGGAGGACGCGTCGACGCCTTCGGCACCACCACCGAGTCGGGCGCCGGCTTCGTCAACATCGTCGCCGACGGCGACATCCTGGTCACCGGCACGCTCGCCGTCGGCAACGGCTCGGCGGCGTTCTCCCCGGGAGAGATCAATCTCGACGCCCGCGGCCGCATCGCCCTGGGCGGCACGATCGACCTCGCCGGGGGCGACGGCGGCGCGCTCGAAGCGATCGCCGATGCCGAGATCGAGGTCACCACGGACCTCGATGCCGACGCCACCGGCGACGCCGGCTCGGGCGGATCCATCACGCTCGAATCGGGCCGCGGCATCGTTCTCGCCGGTCGCCTGTTCGCCCGAGGCACGCCCGGCATCGACCAATCGGGCGGCGACGGCGGCACGATCGCGATCGAAGCGAAGTTCGGGGACATCGTCGTCGACGCCAACGTCATCGCCAGCGGTGCCGGGTTCGACGGCAGCGGCGACGAAATGTCGCTGATCGCGCGGGGATCGATCCTCATCGCCGGCGGGACCACGGTCTCGGCCGGAACTTCGGCCGGCGAAGGCGACGGCGGCACTCTGACGCTGGAAGCGGGCCTGGACATCGAGATCCTGGGCACGGTCGACGCCGCCGGAGGATTCGGTGGGGGCACGCTCGCTCTCGTTGCCGGGCGCAACATCGACGTGCTCGGGTCGGTCCTGGCGATGGGCCGCAACGCCGGCGGTTTCGGCGGATCGATCGACATCGCCGCCGGCGACTCCACCCGCGGGCGCGTCGTCGCCGACGCGACGATCGACGCCAGCGGTGGCATCTGCGGCACCGAGGAAGGCTGCGGCAGCGGCGGGTCGATCGACATCGTCGCCTGCGACATCGAGGTGCGCGACGACGCGAGCATCCAGAACCGCGGCGCCGACGGTGGCGACTCCGCGCTCAGCGCCTCCGACTCCCTGACGATCACCGCCGGCGCGGTCTTCAACGCGACGACGAACATCGGCACGACCGAAGGCAGCGACGGCAGCCACGTGTTCGAACACGGCGACACGTTCACCCCCGACATCTCGGCGCAAGCCAACGTCGCGCCGCCGGCTGCCGTCGCACCGGCGCCGCTCCTCCGGTGCCCCGTATGCGGCAACGGGACGGTCGACAGCGGCGAGAACTGCGACGACGGCAACGCCGAGAGCTGCGACGGTTGCTCGACGTTCTGCCGCGTCGAGACCTGCAGCGACGGCAGCCCATGCACGGCGGATGGTTGCGACGCCCGTCTCGGCTGCTCGTTCGACCCGACGAACGACGGCCTGGCATGCGATGATTCCCGCTTTTGCACCGTGAGCGACGTGTGCCAGGACGGCACCTGTCGCGGCGCACCACGCGTCTGCCCGGACGACGGCGAGCCCTGCACCCGGGCCACCTGCAACGAAACCGCCGATGCATGCGACCAACGTCCGCACGCGACGCCGCCGTGCGCCGGCGCGACGCCGACCCCGACACGCACGCGCACGGCCACGCCGACAGGCGCCGCCCAAGCCTCGGCGACTCCATCGCCGACCTCGACCGCGACGCCGACGCGGACACCGACACCGACTCCGACGGCGACCGCGACACCGACACCGACACCGACACCGACGGCTTCGCCCACGCCCACCGCCACGGCGAGCCCAACGACGACCGCGACCGCCTCGCCCACGGCGACTCCCACGCCGACGATTCCGCCTCTGGACGCCTACATCGCGTACAAGGCGAAAGGCTCCAAGCAGCCGGATCGCTCGGAGCGCTTCCCCCGCGATTTCCACGTTGCGATCGATGACGCTTCGCTCGCCGACGGGCTTGGCGACGACCCTGAGAACTACACGGTCAAGCGAGCAACGTCGCTCGCGGTACCTGCCCGCTTCGCAACCGACACGAATACCGCAGCACCAGCGCTGCACTACGTCCGCTTCCAGGTGAAAGAAGCGCGCGACGGCGCCGGGCCGATCGGCAGTAACGGCCGCTATCCCCGAGCCGAGCGTCACCAGCCACGACGCTGGCAGCTCGACTCCGAGCTCGGCATGCTGAGCCTCGACAGTCGCAAGGTGACGGCACTGCTCGTGCCGACCGGCGCCGCCGAGGCAGGGAGCGCCGTGCCACCCCCGCCGAGCAGCCACTTTCTATGTTACTCCGCCGCACCCACGCGCGGCGTCGCCGGGCCGCAGGTGAGCGACGACCTGCGCGGCAAGCTACGCCGCGACCTGCAGGCCTTCGTCGTCGACGAGTTCGACGAATGCGCCACGTTCGCCGACGGCGCGACCCCTTCCTGGCAGGGCTCGACCGTGGCAGGTAGTTGCCTCTTCGACTTGCGACGGGTGACCGAGATCTGCAGCCCGGCCGGCGTAGGGCCCGTCGGAGCAGGGCGTCCGACCGCGGCGACGATCGGCACCAGCGTTCCGACCGTCGAACGCGTGCTCGTCTGCTATCAGGCGAAGCTGGCGACGAAGATCAACGCCCCGGCAGCAGCCGCGGCGCTGGGCCTGGCACCCGGCGATCGCATCCCCGACCGCCAGAAGCAGACGCGTCACGAGCGCCGGCGCAAGAAGGACGGAACGCAGATCGGCCTGGCACTGGGCAACGGCTTTCCTTCGCCTCCAGAAGTCGACACGACCAAACCGGAGGCGGTGTGCGTGCCGGCCGACGTCGTCCAGGTGACGTCGATTCCGTGAGGCAACGAGCTCGAGCGCGGTCGCGGCAGCAAGGACCGCACGCAGCTTCCGATCAGGATTTCGGTGAAGGCGCCCCGAAACCGGTGAGGCCCGGATCGAGCTCGACGCCGGCGCTGTTGAGGAACATCGCCACCAGGTTGTACTGGCCGACGGTGAAGATCAGATCGAGGAGCTGCGCTTCGTCGTGGGTCTTCGCGAGTTCCGCCCACGTCGCGTCGGAGATCTTCGCCTGCGCATGCAGCTCGTCGGCGGCGCGCAGCAGGGCCGCGTCGTGCGGCGACCAGGCCGAATCGTCGGGGCCGAGTCGAACGCGATCGATCTCGGCGGCGTCGATGTCGCTCAGCCGCGCGATCACGGCGTGCTGGGCCCATTCGTACTCCGACTGGCACAGCCAGGCGATCCGCAGAATCAGCAACTCCCGATCGCGCGCCGAGAGCGTCGATTTCGCGAGCACGTGGTTGGCGAACACCATCCAGCGCTGCAGCAGCTTCGGGTGGCGCGCCAGCGTGGTGAACACGTTGAAGACACGATCGCCGCTCAACGCCCGCGTCGGCTCGAACAGGCGTCGCAGGTCGTCGGTCCACTCGGACTCGGGCAAGGGTGAGATCCGCGGTCGATCGTGCGACATCGGTCAGCCTCCTTGTTCCGCCGCTCACGGCGATTGCAGGACATCGAGCGCGCACGCGTGCAGCTCGCCATGCGCGGCGGCCACGACGTTGCCGCCGGCGAACGGCGCGGCACCCGTCCAACTCGAGATGACCCCGCCCGCGCCTTGCACGATGGGCGCGACCGGGATGACGTCGTAGGGCTGCAACATGCCCTCGACGACGAGGTCGACCTGGCCGAGGGCCAGCAGGCAGTAGGAGTAGCAATCGCCGCCGTAGCGGACCATGCGGCACATCGACGCAAGCCGTTCGAAGGCGGCGCGCTGTCTTCCCTCGCCCACCGTATCCGGGTGCGTGCAGTAGAGGACGGCGTCCTCGAGCGCGACGATGTCGCGCGCATGCAGTACGTGCTCGCCCCGATCGTCGTGCAACCATGTCTGTGACGCAGTGCCGGCGAATGTCTCCCGCAAGAACGGAACCCGCACGACCCCGCCCAGGGGGCGCTCGCCATCATCGAGCCCGATCATGACACCCCAAAGCGGATGTCCGCTCATGAAGGAGCGGGTGCCGTCGATCGGATCGACGACCCATCGCCAGGGTCCGCCACCGCCGCCGAGACCCTCTTCTTCGCCGAGGATACGGTGCTGTGGGTAGCGGCGTGCGAGCTCCGCGCGGAGAAACGCTTCGACCTCGCGGTCGGCCGCCGTCACCGGGTCGAACGATCCGCCGTCCGCCTTGTTGGCGACCGCCAGAGGGGTGCGAAACCAGCGCAGCGCGATCTCGCCGCCGATCGCGGCCAGCTCCGCCGCGGCCCGCACCTGCTTCTGTAACTCTTCGGGAGACATGCGGTGCGACTATGCGCAGATTCCGCAGCCGCGG
>CALJUJ010000353.1 GCA_937975525.1 uncultured bacterium | reverse complement strand
AGGCCGGACGCACCACCGGTAACGATTGCTGAAGATCCTTGGATGTCCATCCCGCCTGTGTACGGCGACTCGGGGCGCGACTCAAGCAGCCACGCGGATCAAGCCCGTGCCTTCTTGCGGGCTCGCTTCGACGCGTACATGCGCTCGTCCGCACAGTGCAGCAGGTCGGCGGCGGTGCCGGCGTCTTCCGGGAACGCGGCCCAGCCGAACGACGCCTCGAGGCGCGCGTCGATACCCCGGTCGGACAGGAAGGTATGGGCGCAGATCGTGTCGGCGAGGTGCCGAGCCCGTGCCTGCGCCCGGGCGGGGTCGGCGCCGTGCAGCAGGAACGCGAACTCGTCGCCACCGAAGCGACAGCCGACCTCGCCGCTCACGAGCTGTGCCTTCATGAGACGACCCACCTCGGTGAGCGCGGCACTGCCGCAAACGTGGCCGTGCGTGTCGACCAGCGGCTTGAAGTGATCCATGTCGAAGAAGATCAGGGCAAAGCGCTGCGCCGCCTGGACCGCTTCCTCGACCGCGGAGAGAAAGAAGGTCGAGTTGCGCAAGCCGGTCAGCGGATCGTTGCGGTTGGCCTCGACCAGGGCGCCGTGGGTGCGGGCGTTGTCGAGGGCGATCCCGGCGAAGGCAGCGAAAGCCTCGAGGATGCGCACGTCGTCCGCTTCGAAGGAGCGCTCGTCGAGGGCGTTGATGATCTCGAGTACGCCGATCACCTGCTCCGAGGCGCGCACGGGCACGGCGACGATCGACCGCGTCGCGAATCCCGTGCTGTCGTCCATGCGGCGCGAGAAGCGCGCGTCGGCAGCGACGTCTCGGATCAAGAGCGTTTCGCCCGTCGTGGCAACGTGGCCGGCGATGCCTTCGCCGCGCTGCAGTCGCTGCCCGACCAGGTGCTGGTCCCCGGGGCCATGAGCGAGCACGAACTCGAGGTCGCCGTCCTCGCCGTCGGTCAGCAGCAGCGACCAATTCGTCGGCTTCAGCAACCGGTCGACCCCGTCGAGCAGGCGGCGCAGGACCGCGTGCAGATCGAGCGACGAGTTGATGCAGCGCGCAACCTCGAGGAGGGTCGTCAAGTCGGAGCCACGGGCGGGCTTCATGCCCAGCCGCATAACACCGGCTCTTGCGGTGCGCCAGCGCTACTCGTCGCTCAGAAGCTTGCCCATGTCGACGTGCGCTTCGCGGCCGAAACCGAGACGTTCGTAGAAGCCGACGACGCCGGCGTTGGTCGACCGCACCTGCAGGTTGATCTTCGGGCAGCCGAGTCGCCGCAGTGCCGCCTCGGCGGCTTCGACGAGGCGGCGGCCGTGACCGCGGCCGCGCCAGACCGGGTCGACGGCGAGGTGGTAGAGCCAGCCCCGGTAGCCGTCGTAGCCGGCGACGATCGTTCCGGTGAGCGTGTCTCCGGTCGTACTCACCAGGAACAACTCGGGTAGGACACCTTTCTTGCGGCGAATGACGGCGGTGGGCTCGTTGCGCGGTGGATCGCCGGCGAAGACCTCGTTCCATAGGCGAACCACCGCATCGTGGTCGCCGTCCCGGTAAGGGCGAATCTTCACCTCGGCGGTGGGGTGGTTCATTGCTGGAGCGTCGACGATCCCCGCCGTAGCGTCAACGACCGGCCGGGGGAGGTCGACGATCGTCGCACCACGCCTCCGCTCAAGAGATCGCGGCCGCGATCTCTACCGCGTAGCGTCCGCGGCGGGCGCGCGCCGCGGACCACGGCGATAGGCTGTGAAATCGGGCTTGCGCGTGCGCCACCAGTAGCGGGCGGTGGTTCCCGACCAGTTGTTGGTGATGCGGCCGTCGGCGCGCTTGTACCAGCTGTGGTCGGTGCGCGCCCACACCGTTCGCTCCAACTCGTCCTGCAGCTCCTGGTCGTATGCTTCCAGCGCCTCGGGGCGGAGGTCGAGGTAGGCCGCGCCCGACTCCCGCAGCTCGCGGGCGCAGGCGACGATGTAGCGGGCCTGGCATTCGATCATGAAGAGGATCGAGTTGTGGCCGAGGTTGGTGTTGGGGCCGTACATCAGGAAGAAGCTGGGGAAGTGCGGCACCGTCATGCCCAGGTAGGCGCGGGCGCCGTTCGTCCATGCCGCTTGCAGGGAGCGTCCGGCCAAGCCGGTGAGATCCGCAGGCGCGAGGAAATGGGTCGTGTCGAAGCCCGTGGCGAGCACCAGCACGTCGACCTCGTGGGCGCGGCCGTCGCGGGTGTGCACGGCATCGCTGGAGATCCGGTCGATCGGGTCGGTGACGAGGTCCACGTCGTCGCGCGCGAGGGCTCGATAGTAGTCGTCCGATACCAACAGGCGGCGCGCCCCGGGCGGATAGTCCGGCACCAAGGCCCGCCGCAAGTCCGCGTCGCCGGTTGCTTCCCGAATGTAGGCCTTGGCGTACTTTTCCACCTGGCGGCGAAGGAACGGGCTGCCGCGGAACAGGGGGTAACGGGCCTCGAGCATTCCCCAGATGTACCAACGGTAGAGGCGTGCCGCGCCGGGCACGTGGCGAAAGACCCATCGCTCTCGGTCCGTGTAGGCGCGGTCGCGCCGCGGCAGCATCCAGTTGGCGCTGCGCTGAAAGACGACGACTCGCGCCGCGCGACGCGCGATCTCCGGAACGAACTGCACCGCACTCGCCGCGTTGCCGATCACTCCGATCGTCTTGCCTTCGAGCGCGACGTCGTGGTTCCACCGGGCCGAGTGAAACCAGGGACCCTGGAAGTCGGCCAATCCCGGAAGCTCGGGAATGTAGGGCTTGTGCAGTTGCCCGACGCCGCTGACGAGGATCTCCGCTTCGATCGTTTCACCCCCGGTCGTGCGTACCCGCCACGTGCCCGCCGCTTCGTCGAAGGTCGCGCCCGCAACCTCCGTACCGAAGCGGATGTGCGGCAGGACCTCGTACTTGCGGGCGCAGTGCTCCATGTACGCGAGGATCTCGCTCTGCGGCGCCCACTTCCGCGTCCAGTCGGTCTTTTGCTCGAACGAGAAGCAATACGAGAACGACGGCACGTCACAAGCGGCGCCCGGGTACGAGTTGTCGCGCCAGGTGCCACCGAGGCGGTCGCTCTTCTCGAGAATCGTGAACGCGTGGAAGCCGGCCTTGCGCAGCTGGATGCCAAGGCAAAGACCGGAGAAGCCCGATCCGATGATGGCGATGCGAACGTCCCGATGGTGTCCCGGCTGCATCCGAACCTCCTCGGCCGAATTCCGAAACCGTAACAGATGCTCGGCGAACGGTCATACGGTCGTCCCGTGCCCGAGCGGGACCGCGTGGCGATGTCGCTGCTTCGGCTCAGTCCGAGCGGCGGAAGCGCGGCTTGCGCTTTTCGAGAAACGCGGTGATCGCTTCGACGTTCTCCGGCGACCCGACCTGGCGCTTCATGCCCTCATCCTCCGCGGCGAGGGCCGCGCGCACGCCGTCGCGGCGCGCGACGAGCAGCGTTCGCTTCGTGGCTTGCAGCGCGCCGACCGGGTGCTCGGCGATCTCTCTCGCCTTCGCAAGAGTCGCCGCAACCACTTCCTCATCGTCGAAGCTGCGGGTCGCGATACCGACTTCGACGGCACGGTCGGCATCGATCCATTCCGCCGTGAGCATCAGCTCCGCCGCCTGACGCGCCCCGACGGTCGCCTCCAGCAGGTAGCTGCTCGCCGCCTCCGGAACCAGGCCGAGCGCGACGAAGGGCAGGCGTAGGCGGATGCTGCGGCCGACGTAGACGACGTCACAGTGGAGCAACAACGTGCAGCCGATGCCGACGCCGACGCCCTTGGCTGCCGCCAGCAGCGGCTTGTCGAACTCGATCAGCTCGGCCATGAACGCGTGGTACGCGGTCGCGTGCCCGTCCGCGCGTGGCGGCGCCTCGCCGAACGACGACAGGTCGACGCCGGCCGAGAAGTCCTTGCCCTCACCCGTGACCACCACCGCCGCGACCTCCGGGTCGTGCCGGGCCTGGTGCAATGCCGCCGTGGTCGCATCCCACTGCGCATCGTTGAAGGCGTTCTTCTTTGCGGGGCGAGCGAATGTGATCAACACGACGCCTTCGCCCACGGTCTCGCTACGGATCGGATCCATGCAACTCCTCTGGAGACGGCACCACCTGAAAAACGGCGGGCAAGGGGCTCTCGACCACTAGTGGCAGGCCCGAGACCGGATGAACGAACGCGATGCGGTGGGCATGGAGATGGAGGCGGTCCGCCTTCGTGCCGCGGTAGGCCACGTCGCCGACGATGGGCATCCCCGCGTGGGCGAGGTGAGCGCGAATCTGATGGAGTCGGCCCGAACGCGGGGTGACGGCGAGGAGCGTGCCGGCCGCGGTGGTGCCGATACGGCGCCACTCGGTCAGCGCGGTGCGCCCGTCGGGGGCGACATGGGCATGTCCCCGCACACTCGCGAGCGGCGCGTCGATCCGGCCTTCGGGATCGGCGACCGGTGCGTCGACGACGGCGACATAGTTCTTGTGGACGGTCCCGCTCGCGAATTGCTCCCCGAGTGCGGCCGCTGCAGCAGCGTTGCACGCGAAGACCAAGACCCCCGACGTCGGAACGTCGAGTCGGTGCACGACATGGACGTCGGCCGCTGCGACACCGGACGCCCGGCGCTGGGAGCGGACGATCTCCGCCGCCGTCGCGGCTGCGGCGCGTCGCGTCGGAGCGCTCGGCATCCCGGCGGGCTTGTCGACGACGACCAGGTCGGCGTCGGCGTGCAACGTCACGAGTGGCTCGAGGGCTCGTGGCGCCTCGCGGGCTTCCACCCGTACGCGTGCTCCCGACCGAAGCTCGCGGGAAGCGACCCGGCAGCGCCGCCCATCGACGAAGACGCAGCCAGCGTCGATGAGCCGTCGCGCCAGGGAGCGCGACATGTCGGGAACGAATGCGGCAATGGACCGATCGAGGCGGTCGATGTGACCGTCGGGACAGACGAAGACGGGCATGCAGAGACGTGTCACCGAGCCAGGCGCAACGCCTCTTCCGGGAGGCTCACCAGCTGGTTGTTGGTGCCGCGGCACTCGAACTGGATCACGTTCCCGCCGTCGGCGACGCTGCTGCCGGCGACGTCGAGACAGCGCGCGCTCGCTTTCGAGGAGATCAGGTAGAGATTGAAACGACGCACGATCTGCCAGCGCTGGTGCGGGACGTCGTCGCACAC
>CALJUJ010000352.1 GCA_937975525.1 uncultured bacterium | reverse complement strand
AGCGCGGCCATCGCCAGGCCGAGCACGTAGCCGCCGTTGGGCACCGGCCCGACGTTCCAGCGCGGGCTGACCATTCCCTGGTAGACCCCGTCGCCGCGGGCGGTGAGCGATCGGTCTTCGTCGAACTCGTACATGCGCCCGATGTCTACCGCGGCATCGCGGGCGAAGCGACGCCCCCGCCCACGTTCACTCCAATGCCTTCGAGCGCTCCTCGCCCATCGACGTCAGCATCACGCGCAAGGCGCCGCCGGACATCGCGATCTCGACGAGCAGCGTCGCGAGCGATGCTCCCATCAGCGCCAGGGCGCCGACGAAAGCGGCGAAGCCGACGCCGTTCGCGTCGGCGAGGATCGCGACCATCGCAACGACGCAGACGATCAAGCTTCCTGCGCCGAGCAGCTGCATCCAGCGGATGAGCTCGAGCCGTCGCCGGAGGTTGTCGATCTGCAGGCGCAGCGAATCGCTACATCCGCCGTCCTGCGAATCCTGGTGCAGCGTTCGGATGAGAGCCGCCAGGTGGAGGAAGCGATTCGTGTAGGCGAGAAACAACAGGCTGATCGCCGGAAACAGCAGCGCCGGGGTGCTGACGTCGATCTTCATGAAGCATTCCTCTCGCCCGCGTGCGCAGCGGCGAAGACGATCGCTCGGCAGCCGCGTGGCCCGACGCGATCGCCCCTGCGCGTGATCGCGAGCGGGCGCCAGCGCGACGGTACCTGCTCGACCTCGGGCGGGCTACTCGCGATCGTTCGGTTGCGGAACGGCACGCAGCTCGCCCGTACAGCGACCGGCGCGGCAGACACCCTCCTCGGCGGCGCAGCGCGGCGCGGCGAAGGGACAGCCTTCGTAGTCGTCGCAGATCCGGCGATCAACGTAGCCGACGACACGGCGCACGAGCGGCGCATAGCGGTCGTTGACCCATGCCCCGCACGTGCCCTGGCAGGCTGTCCAGGTGTCGACGCGAACACATTCGTCGTCGCTGCGGCAACGTTGCGCCATGCGCACCACGCGATCGATCTTGCTGGTCGCCTTGTCGAGGACGCGATCGCAGTTGCGCGAACAGCGGTCCATCTCTCCATCCCGATGCTGACACTGCTGCCCCTGGGGACACGGACCCGCGTCGCAGCAGAACACCGGCGCGAAGCCGGCGATGCATTGTCCATCGAAGCAACCCAGGCCCGGCGAGCAGTCGCACGCGGTTTGGCACTCCGGGGTGGGGCCGGCGACGCAAACTCGGGTCGCGCAGTCGCGGCAGTTCGGGCAGCTCGGCACGCACGTGCACACATAGCCGACCGGGCATGCATCCCGTCCGGCCGCGTTGCGGCAGGTCGAGATCGGCGCCGGGCACATCTCCGTGGACGGGCGTTGCGCCGCCGCGGGAGAGTCCGGCACCACGGTCGCGGCCATCGCCAGAGCGGCGAAGGCAAGGGCTTGCAAGAGTGTTCTCAGTGAATTCATCGGCAACCTCCACGAGTGAGACGCAGGCAACGACGACGGTGGCGTCAAGCTCGATCGCGAGCATAGCACCGTCGCGACCGCGGCGACGAGCACTTTCTGCCGCACGGCGCCACCGCTGTAGGGCCGAAGCCCGAGCGACGGGCGGAAGCGACCGGATCGCTAGGATCGCGCTTCCGCTGCGTCCGTTCTCGGACCCAACCGAATCGCCAGCGACTCCGACGTATCGGCCAACCAACCGATCCACCAGTCCTTCCAGCCGTACTTGGCGCGCAGCGCAGCGCGAATCCGCCGGTGCCCATCCGGCTGCGCCAGCACCGTCGCACGCAACGGCCGACGTGCTCCGTCGCGCTCGAGCTCCACGTTCGGATCGCGTTCGATGTCGCGGTGGAAGGGCCGGTCCGGAGAGGCCGCCTCGATCAGGGGGCGTCCATCGTCGTCCGCCACCCACACGCGCGTGGCCCGCCAGCTCCCGTCGGCAGTCCGGGTGTAGAGGACGGCGACTTCACCGGACTCGAGGGCGATGCCCGTCGTGACGATCGCGGTGACGGCGATGCCGAGGACGATGGCGACAGCGATGAACGACCGCTTCATCCGCTGCGCACGTAGCCGCTGCGGCCGCCGCCGGCAAGCTCGCGGCGACGAGGTTCGCCCGGCCTGGTCGAGGTGCTATGCATGCGGGGATCCCAGCGTGCAGGAGGAATCGTCATGTTCAGACCCATCGCCGTCGGCACGTCCCTCGCCGCCTCGGTCGCCCGTCTCGGCGCCGGACTCAAGGTCGGCAAGCTCGGGCCGCGACCGACGGACACGATCGAGCTCTACGACTTCGAAGGCTGCCCGTTCTGCCGCAAAGCGCGCGAGGCGTTCACGATGCTCGACCTCGAGGCGATGGTCTATCCGTGTCCACCGGGCGGCAAGCGCTACCGGCCGACGGTGCGCAAGCTCGGCGGCAAGGAGCAGTTCCCGTACATCGTCGACCCGAACACGAACACGCGGATGTTCGAGTCGGACGAGATCGTCGATTACCTGTACGCGACCTATGGGGCGGGCTCGCCGCCGCTGTCGCTGCGGCTCGGGCCGGTCACCAACGCCACCAGCTTTCTGGCGACGGCCGTACGACCACTCAACGGACGTTCCTGCGTGCCGTCGAAGGCGCCGAAGAAGCCGCTCGAGCTATGGAGCTTCGAGGCCTCGCCGTTCTGTCGTCTGGCACGCGAGGCGCTGTGCGAGCTCGAGCTACCGTACCTGGTGCACAACGTCGCCAAGGGCAGTCCCGGACGCGAGGCGTTCGTGCGGCGGTCGGGGAAGATGATGGTGCCTTATCTCGTCGACCCGAACACGGGCGAAGAGATGTTCGAGTCGGGCGACATCGTCGCCTACCTGTACGCGACCTACGCCCGCTGAGATCGGCGTTCAGGCGGCCTGCTTCGAGGTCGCCAGGCGCAGCACGTCGGCGTAGCCGCCGGCGACGCAACGCGGATCGAGCAGCCCGCGCTTGGCGAGCAACCGATGGAAGCGGCGCAGGTTGTAGGCGGGCACGGTCATGAGCAGGTGGTGCTCGAGGTGGTAGTTGACGAAGTTCGGCGCCACGAGGAGGCGCTCCCACCAGCTCGCTCGCGTGGTGCGCGTGTTGCGCAGCGGGTCCAAGTGATCGGGGACCATGCCGTGTTCGGCGATGGCGCGAATGCGCGTCACCAGGCGATAGGTCGTCAACCAGGCCACGACCCAGAGCAGGTAGAGCCAGGCATGCCCGACCGCCGCGAGCACGGCGAGGAGCGCGAGATTGGTGACGGCGACGGGCACCAGCTTGTGCCAGCCGACGTCGGGTTGGTCGCCACGATTCATGCCCATGGTCCGCTGGTTCGGCCTGCCGCTCCAGCCGACGTCGCGGCGGAACACGGCCTTCGCCTGCTTCCAGCCGGTCTGACCGCTCAGGTCGCGCCAGACCTTGCGGCCGAAGCTCTCGCGGGTGATCGGAAACGGCGTCGCCAGACCGAGGTCGGGGTCCTGCGTGGTCCCGGTCTTCGCATGGTGCACGAGGTGGTAGGCGCGGTACGGACCGACCTCGGCCCAGACCGGGTAGGCGGCCAGCCAGTTGCCGACCCAGTCGTTGAGGCGACGATCGGCGAACAGGGTTCGGTGTGCGGCCTCGTGCATGACCACGGCCATGCCGAGCTGGCGCGCGCCGATGACGAACAGCGCAGCGACGATCGTCAGCGGGTTTGTCCACACTGCGACCAGCGCCAGCGCCGCGAAAATGATCACCCAGTTGCTGGCGACCATCGCCCACGAGCGCAGCGGATCGATCGCCAGCAGCGCCCGCCGCTCCTCCGGCGAGACGCGGTCCAGCCAACGCTCGGGCGCGGCGGCCTCGGCAAGCGGCGCATCGTTCATGGCAGCGAAGCTAGCGCCCCGGCGCCGCCAAGTCGAACCGTTGATGCCCGCAGGCCTGCGGCAGCAGGCGTGCGAGTCGAACCCCATCGAAGCGCACCCGCGCGTTCCCTCGTTCGATCGATCCGATCTCGCAACACCACGGGACGGACATCGAGGCGAAGTGTCACCCGAGCGTCACCGGGACCAGGGTCATCGTATCGTTGCCGAAGATGTCGACGACCTTCACCGCGACGACGCAGCGGCGGGACCGCGCGTAGCGGTGCCCCGACGCCACCACCCCACGCCGGC
>CALJUJ010000351.1 GCA_937975525.1 uncultured bacterium | reverse complement strand
GAGCTGCCCGACCAAGCGCTGGCCGAAGGTTCTTGCGGGGGCGCCGGTGCAGTTGCTAGCAGCGAGGCATGACCCCGCCGTTGAGTCGACGAGCCTTCCTGCGCCGCGGCGCCGCGACCGCGGGTCTCGTCGGGTTGATCCGACTGCGACCAGCGGTTGGCGCGGTGCCGTCCGCTACGCAGGGTTGGCTGTTTCTCGACGACGACCGGGCCGATCTGCTCTCGGCGATCGCCGAGCGGATGGTGTTCACTGGAGACGCGGCGATGCCTTCCTTTCGCGAGACCCGTGCCATCGAAGTCGTCGATGCAGCGCTCTGGCAAGCGGATGACGTGGTCCAGGAGCAGCTGGATTGGCTTCTCTGGGCATTCGAGTACGGCCCGCCAATCTTCGACCTGCGCTGGGCGACCTTCCGCGGCCTCGATGACGCTGGCCGCGACGGGTACATCCGCGGCTGGGCCGAAAGCCGCTTTGACCTGCGCCGCATGGGATTCCAAGCTCTGAAGAACCTGTCGATGCTCGGCTACTACTCCCAGGATGCGACCTGGGCTGGGATCCACTACGACGGACCGTGGACCGGGGCTCGCGGCGCTGCGGCGGGCGGCGAAGCCGCTGCGCAGGGGGAACGATGAACGGCGCCTCGTCCAACCTCGAGCTCGTCGCGGAGGTGTGTGTCATCGGTTCGGGCGCCGGTGGCTCGGTCGTGGCGAAAGAGCTCGCCGAGGCGGGCCGCGACGTGGTCCTGCTGGAGCAGGGGGGGCACCACACCAAGGCGGACTTCGTGCAGCGCGAAGAAGAGATGATGCCCATGTTGTTCGAAGACATGGGCCAGCGGGCCACCGACGACCAGTCGGTGCTCATCCTCCAGGGCCACGGCGTCGGCGGCTCGACGGTGCACAACCTCTGCTACTGCTTGCGGACTCCGGCGCCGATTCTGGACAAATGGGCGCGCGAGGACGGCGTGCGATCGATGGGCTACGATGCGATGCTGCCGTCGTTCGAACGCGTCGAACGCATGCTCGAGGTGAAACAGATCGAGGAGCACGAAGTCAACGTGCTCAACGACCGTATCCGCCGCGGCTGCGAGGCGCTCGGCTACCACGGGTTCGTCACCCGCCACAATCGCACCAACTGCCTCAAGAGCGGCTTCTGCATGCTCGGCTGCCCGTTCGATGCGAAGAAGAGCATGCTGGTCACGTATGTGCCGGCGGCACTCGCCGCGGGCGCACGGCTGTACCCGAATTGCGTGGCGCGCGGATTCGAAGCGAAGGGCGAGCGGATTGCCGCGGTTACCGGCGATGTCGTCGACGCTCGCCGCCGGCCGCGCGGCCGGTTTCGCGTCGAAGCCGAGGTCTTCGTGCTCGCGGCCGGGGCACTCAATACCCCGCAGCTGCTCCTGGCGAACGGTCTGGCCAATTCGAGCGGGCAGGTGGGGCGCAACCTCCATCTCCATCCGAGCGTGCTCGTCGCTGGCTTCTACGACGACGAGATCCACGGCTACCGAGGCATCCCGCAGAGCTACTACGTCGACGAGTTCATCGATCTCGAGAAGGACCCGAACAGCGGTTTCGTGTTGATGCCGGTCTTCGGGTTCCCGGTGGCGACGGCGGCACAGCTGCCGGGCTTCGGGCGCGAGCATTGGCAGATCATGCGTGACTACCACCGCATGGTCGGGTTGCTGGTGCTGCTGCACGACGAATCGGCGGGTCGCGTCGGCGCCGGCTCGGGAAGTCGCCCGAGCATCACCTACGACCTCGCACCCAGGGAGCAGGCGCTGCTGGCCGCAGGCGTACAGCGCTGCGTCGAGGTCCTATTCGCCGGCGGAGCGCGCAAGGTCTTGGTGCCGTATGCGTCGCCGCTGTGGCTCCGTCCGGGGGACGACCTCCGTCCCATTGCCGAGCGCGGCGTCCGCAAGTACGACCTGCCGATCGCGTCGACGCATCCGCAGAGTACCTGTCGCATGGGCGAGGATCCCGGCCGGCACGTCGTCGATTCATGGGGGAGGGGGCCCGACGTTCCGAACCTGTTCATCGCCGACATGAGCCTGTTCCCGAGCTCGGTGGGCGTGCCGCCGCAGATCACGACGGCAGCACTGGGTGACCGCGTCGGCCGCTTCGTCGCCGAGCAGTGGTCCACCCTGCGCGGCGAGCTTGTCGGCCGCGTCTGACGTGATCAGCGGAGGCCCGCGGCGCTGCGAATGAGCTGCGCCGGGTCGTCCGTCGTCAGGGCGGTCGGCTCGACGGTCGCGGTATCCGGGCGGTGCCACAGGAAGGCCGACGGGGTGTCGCTGCCGACTTCACCGACAGCGAGCATGCCGACGAGGATCGCGTGCTCGGTATCCGGCGCGACAGCGTCGAGAGGCTTCCCGATGGCCGTGTCGATCGCGGCGGCGTCGTCGACGAGGTGG
>CALJUJ010000350.1 GCA_937975525.1 uncultured bacterium | reverse complement strand
GTCGGCCCGCGCGCATCCAGTACCCCCGTCCCCACGTACCCTGGCATCGAGGCCCCAGCTACTTCTCCGGTGCTTCGTGGCGCGGCGGCTGGCAGACGGCCGGAGGCGGCACCCTGATGACGCAAGGGTCGCATCTCGTCGACCTCGCCCTGTGGTCGCTCGGCCAACGCGCCGTGCGCGCGCTCGGGGTCACCGCGCAGAGGATGTTCTCCGACGTCGAGGTCTAGCGTCTCGCCCAGCGTACGCTCGTCCTCGAAGCCGGAGGCCTGCAGCAGATCTGCAGTGCGATGTTGGTGCACGAAGACCAGGCGCCCACGCTCGACGTCTACGGCGAAGCGGGCTCGGCGCACTACACTGCGGGCTGGTGGCCGCGGCTGCGCTTCCGTGGGGTGCGCCCGCGCCGGCAGCGTCCGCCGCAGCGCGGCGTGCATGCGATCCACCGCAGTCTGCGCGCGTTCCGCGCCTGGGTGCTCGCGGACGAGCCGTTTCTGATCCCGGCGCCGGCAGCGCTGCCGGCGCTGGCGGCGGTCGAGGCGATCTATCGTGCAGCGCGTTCGGGACGAGCTGAAGAGGTGACCGCCGTCAGCGTGCCGCAACCGTCGCGCTAGCGCCTTGCGCCGCTTGCCCGCCGTGCTGCATACTCGGCTCCCTTTCCATGGACTTCACCTTTTCCGAGAAAGAACGAAGATTTGCGGAAGAAGCGCGCACGTGGCTCGAAGCCAACGTGCCGCCGGCGTGGCGCAAGGACCACGCCTGGACGCGCGCCGAGGACCCGTTGTGGCTCGAAGTCGCACGGCCGTGGCAGCGCAAGCTCTACGAGGGCGGCTGGGCGGCCATCTCGTGGCCCGAGGCCGACGGTGGCCGGGGTGCGACCGTGATCGAGCGCTGGCTCTTCGAAGAGCAGCTCGATGCCGTCGGCGCGCCGCGCCCGATCGCCAGCAGCGGCGCCATCGATCTGATCGGCAGCGCGATCCTGCGTCACGGGACCGAGGAGCAACGCAAGCGATTCCTGCAGCCCCTGATGTCGGCCGACGATCTTTGGTGCCAGGGCTTTTCCGAGCCCGGCGCCGGCTCCGACCTCGCCAGCCTGCGCACCAAGGCCGAGCGACACGGAGGTCACTTTCTGGTCAACGGCCAGAAGGTGTGGACCAGCCACGGCGACATCGCCGACTGGTGCTTTCTTCTCTGCCGCACCGAGCTGGATCAGCCGAAGCACAAGGGCATCAGCCTGCTCCTGGTCGACATGAAGAGCCCCGGCGTCTCCGTGCGCCCGTTGAAGCAGATCACCGGCGACGCCGAGTTCTGCGAGGTCTTCTTCGACAACGTCGAGGTGCCGGCCGGCAGCATGGTGGGTGAGGCGGGCATGGGATGGGCGATCGCCATGGGCATCCTCGCCCACGAGCGGGGCCCGGTGTGGACGTTCACCTTCCAGCGGAAGATTCGCCGTAGCTTCGAGCGCATCGTCCGCGTGGCGCGCGCCGGCAGCGGGGACAACGGCGTGTGCGACCCACGCCTGCGGCAGCAACTGGCGCAGGCCTACATCGAGGTCGAGCTGCTGAAGTACATCGGCTACCGCAGCCTGACGCGCCTGTTGCGCACCGGGCATCCGGGCGTCGAGAGCTCGCTCGAGAAGGTCGCCGGCAGCGAGACGGACGGGCGGCTCCAAGAGGTGGCGATGCAACTGCTCGGCGCCTACGGGGTCGTCGACGACCCGGCCGCGCCCGACGCGGCAGCCATCGCCCGCGATTTCTTGTACGCAAAGTCGGAAACGATCATGGGCGGCACGTCCGAGATCCAGCGCAACGTGATTGCGCAACGGATCCTCGGACTGCCGCGCGGCTAGCGAGCGCCGCGACCGCGGCCAGGCTTGGAGAAGGACATGTCGGAGCTGGGATTCTGGAATTTCGCCAAGGCTGATCCGGAGGCGTTGGCGCTGGTCGACACCGACGGATCACGCAAGAGCCGTGGAGAGGTGCTGGCGCGCTGCAACCAACTGGTGCACGGTCTGCGCGCGCTCGGGCTCGAAGCCGGCGATTGCATCGCCACGGTGCTGCCGAACGGCGTGCCGATGATCGAGCTCTACCTGGCCGCCGCACAGGCGGGCTGGTACCTGACGCCGATCAATCACCACCTCACCGGACCGGAAATCGCGTACATCCTGCGCGACTCGGACGCCAAGGCGTTCGTCGGCGATGCGCGCTTCGCAGCGACCTGTGCGGCCGCCGTTCGCGAGGCGGGCTTCTCGCCCGAGCGGGCATTCCTGGTCGGCGGCGGCGAGGGATTTCGCCCTTACAGCGACCTGACCGCAGGGCAGCCGACTTCGACTCCCGAAGATCGCCGGTCCGGTATGGTGATGAACTACACCTCGGGCACGACGGGCAAGCCGAAGGGCGTTCGCCGGCGCCTGCCGGAGTTGGATCCGGACAGCGTGTTCGCGATGTACGCGCTGTTCCTGTCGCTGTTCGGAATCGAGCCCGAGAAGGACAACGTTCACCTGTGCGGCTCGCCTCTCTACCACACGGCGGTGTTGATGTTCGCCGGCGGCTCGCTGCACTTCGGGCACGCGGTGGTGCTGATGGACAAGTGGACACCCGAGGCGTGCCTCGAAGCGATCCAAGAGCAGCGGGTGACGACGAGCCATATGGTGCCGACGCAGTTCCATCGGCTGCTCGCACTTCCAGAGGAGGTACGGGCGGGTTACGACGTATCGTCGTTGCGCCACATGATCCACGCCGCCGCCCCGTGCCCGCCCGACACCAAGCGCAAGATGCTCGACTGGTGGGGCCCGACGATCTTCGAGTACTACGCCGCGAGCGAAGGTGGCGGGACCCTGGTCACTCCCGAGGAGTGGCTGCGCTTCCCGGGAACGGTGGGCAAGGCGTGGCCCACGGCCGAGGTTCGGATCCTCGACGACGACGGCAACGACATGGCCGTCGGGCAGCCGGGCACCGTGTACATGAAGCTCGGCCAGGCCGACTTCGAGTACCACAAGGACAAGGAGAAGACCGACAACAACCGGCGCGCTGGCTTCTTCACCGTCGGCGACATCGGCTACCTCAATGAAGAAGGCTACCTGTTCTTGTGCGACCGCAAGATCGACATGATCATCTCGGGGGGCGTCAACATCTATCCGGCGGAGATCGAAGGTGAGCTCGCCGGCCACCCCAAGGTCGCCGACGTCGCGGTGTTCGGCATCCCGAACCCCGACTGGGGAGAAGAGGTCAAGGCCGTCGTCGAGCCGGCGCCGGGCGTCGCACCCGGGGAGGCGCTCGCGGAAGAGATCCTCGCGTTCGCGAACGAACGTCTCGCCAAGTACAAGCGGCCGAAGAGCATCGATTTCATCGAGACGATGCCGCGCGATCCGAACGGGAAGCTGTACAAGCGGAAGTTGCGCGATCCCTACTGGCAAGGGCACGAGAAGGCGATCTGACGTCGCCGCCCCGACGCCGCGCAGGAGTGAGACCAGTGTCCAACTACGAGTACGATTTCTTCGTGATCGGTGCCGGATCCGGCGGCGTGCGGGCCGCCCGCATCGCCGGTCAGTACGGCGCGCGCGTCGCGATTGCCGAGGAGCGTTACCTGGGGGGGACGTGTGTCAACGTCGGCTGCATTCCGAAGAAGCTGCTGGTCTATGCGGCGCACTACCACGAAGAGTTCGCCCACGCCGCCGGCTTCGGCTGGAGCGTCGGCCCTCGCGACGTCGATTGGGGCCAGCTGATCTCGAACAAGGACAAGGAGATCGAACGCCTCAACGGCGTCTACGATCGACTGCTGCACGGAGCCAACGTCGAGGTCCTGCAGGGGACGGCGACGCTCGTCGACGGACATACGATCCGTATCGGTGAGCGCACCGTCAGCGCTCGGTACGTTCTCGTGGCGACGGGCAGCTGGCCGTCGCGTCCGGAAATCCCCGGGATCGAGCTCAGCATCACGTCGAACGAGGCCTTCTATCTGGAGACGCTGCCGAAGCGGGTGCTCGTCGTCGGCGGCGGGTACATCGCCGTCGAGTTCGCCGGTATCTTCCGGGGGCTGGGTGCCGACGTGAAGCTTCTGTATCGCGGCGACCTCGTGCTCCGCGGTTTCGACGACGACATCCGCAAGACCCTCAGCGACGAGCTCGTCAAGAAGCGGATCGACGTGCGCTTGCATGCCGACGTGGTATCGATCGACCTCGTCGCCAACGGGCTGCGCGCCACGCTCGCCGACGGAACGGCGCTCGAGGCCGATCAGATCCTCTACGCGACGGGACGACATCCCAAGACGGCGGGCATCGGTCTCGAGGAGTGTGGCGTTCGCCTCGACGGTCACGGCGCGGTGGTCGTCGACGAGCTCTCCCGCAGCTCGGTCGACAGCATTTACGCCGTGGGCGATTGCACCAACCGACTGAACTTGACGCCGATGGCGATCGCCGAGGGGCAGGCCGTCGCCGAGACGCTCTTCAACGACAACCCGACCCGGCCCGACCACCGCGACGTTCCGACCGCGGTCTTCAGCAATCCGCCGATCGGCACGGTCGGGCTCACCGAGGCGGAGGCGCGTGAAATCTACGGCGACGTCGATGTCTATCGTTCCTCCTTTCGCCCCTTGAAGCACACGCTGACGGGCGCGAGCGAGAAGACGATGATGAAGCTGATCGTCGATCCACGCAGCAATCGGGTGGTCGGGTGCCACATGGTCGGCCAGGACGCTGCCGAGATCATCCAGGGGTTCGCCGTCGCGCTGAAGTGCGGAGCGACGAAGCAGCAGTTCGACAGTACGGTCGGGATCCACCCGACTGCTGCCGAGGAGTTCGTCACCATGCGCCAAAAGGTGGAGGCCGCCTGAGTGAAGAAGCGCGGTTCATCGAGGGGGAGGCGCGCGCGACTTCGTTCGCGGGCATCGTGGGGTCTGGCCCTGCTCGCGGTCGCAGCGCTCGGTCTACGCCCGGGGCCGGCGGAGGCGTTCGCCGCTTCGGGAGACATCTCCGTGGTTTGTCCGTTCGAGCCGATCGAGGCGGGCAGCGTCTTCGTCGCCGAGATTTCCATCGATGCCGGGGTGCGCGCCCTCGGCTCCTACAGCGTCAACCTTCTCTACGACCCGACGGCGGTCGCGATTCGCGATGTCGCCGGTGGTTCGTCGTCGGCGTTCGCCGCGGCGCCGACGACCAACCCGGGTTCGTTCGAGACGGGAACCACGCTGGTCGCGGCGGCGAACGAGACCGGCACGCCGGCGCCTGCCGGCGTCGTCAGCGTGGCGGCCGTCGCCCTCGAAGTGCGTGCTTCGGCGGGCCAGGCGTTCAATTTCGTCGTCTCCCCGACGTCCGCGCGCGACAGCGCGGGGCAGCCCCTCGATCTGGTTTCCGGCGCTTGCGCGGTGCTGGTCGCGGAGCCGACGCGGACTCCGACCGCCGTGCCTACGCCGACGCCGACTCCGGTTCCGCCACGGCCGTGTACCGGGGACTGCAGCCTCGACGGTGCGGTCACCGTCGACGAGATCATCACCGGCGTCGCCATCGCCCTGGGCGAGCGACCGGTCGATGATTGCCTGCCGTTCGACAACGACGGCGACGACCAGGTGACGGTCACCGAAATCGTCGCGGCCGTGAACGCGAGTCTGGTGGGATGCCCCGAGCCGCCTGCGAGCCCGACGCCGACGGTCACCGCTACGGCCACCGCGACGCCGATCCCGAACCTGCCGCCGATACTGCCGAGCCCGGTCTTGTATCAGGGCTACCCGGGTGAGCCGATCGCGTTTCGTATCGATGCGCGCGATCCGGAAGGCGGCAGGCTGACGTACGAAGCGGCGAGCGTGCCGGCGGGCGCCAGCTTCGACCCGGCGCTCGGGCTCTTGTCGTGGACGCCGGGCACGGACCAGGCAGGACCGCACTACCTGCCGTTCACGGTGACCGACGACGGGGTGGTGCCGGAATCGTCTTCGGGGCAGGTGTCGTTCCAGATTCCTGCGGCGAACGCGTGCAACGACGTCACGTGCGACCCGGCGACCGGGTGCGCGCGCGTGCCGCTGCCGTTGGAGCAGACCTGCTGCGTGGAGGAGGAAGTGCCGCCGCGGGTCGCCTATGCGGACGTCGGTTGTCCGGAGGGCGCCGTCGTGTTCGCCGGACGCAACGTGCAGACGGGGATCGGGCGGCTCGAGGACTGCGATTGGCTGCGTGTGTTGAACTTCGCCCAGGTGGGCGCTGCGGTCCGACTCAACTTCGAGACGCGCTGCCTGCGGCGCGAAGGTGGAATCCGCCTGCGCGTGCGCATCGAGGCGCCGAGCCGGCTGGTCGTCGACGACGACGTGACGCTGACGTTCTTCGAAGGCGAGAACGGCTATCTGGAGCGGGTGACGGTGCCGTTCTCGGTACGAGGCGCGGGTCCGTTCTTCGATCTCGAGTTCGCCGAGGCGACGCTGTCGGTCATCGCCAGTGATGCCTTCGGCAACTCGGCGCGGACGGACAAGCGGGTGCGGCTCACGTTCGAGCCGCTGCCCGATCTCGAGGATCCGTTCGTCCCAGCGCCGTGACCAGCGGCGGTCAGCGCTTCTTCGTCGCCGCGGCGCGTTTCTTCTTGGTGGCCTTCTTCGCCGCGGGACCCGTCGTGCGAATCGTCAGCACCGGGCAGTCGGCGGTGCGCACCACGCGCTCGGCGACGCTTCCGAGAAGCACGTGCGAGAGGCCGGTCCGCCCGTGGGTGGCCTGGATGATCAGGTCGGCCTTGGCCTTCGCCGCGCCGTCGACGATCTCCCGATAGGCGACCCCGTCGCGCAGCTGCACCCGAACCTTGGCCCCGCGCTTGGCGTACGTCGCGGCAAGGTCGTCGACCTGCTGGCGAGCGCTGCGCCGCTGCTCGGCGAGCAGATTGCCGAGCTGCGTCGCCATGCCGGCGTAGAGGTCGGCTGGCGTCGCGTAGGCGACGGGCTCGACGACGTGGAGGAGAATCAGCTCCGCCCCGAAAGGCTCCGCGAAGCGGACGGCGTAGTCGAGCGCACGGATCGAGTGCTTGGAGAAGTCGACGGGAACGAGAATCCTGCGAACTTTCATCGGAGGAGCCTTTCGTCAACGGCCCTTGCGGCCGGCTTTGCCTTCGTAACCGCGGATCGTGAGCACCGGGCATTCGGCGCCCCGGATCACCTTTTCCGTGATGCTGCCGAGCAGGGCATGGGCGATCCCCGAACGGGCGTGGGTGGACATCACGATCATGTCGGCGCCGTGCTTCTTGGCGGCGGAGAGGATCACGTCGTCCGCCGGCCCGGTGCCGAGAAACGTTCGCACCGCAACGCCGCGCCCGCGTAGGTCGGACTCGAGCTGCGCGAGCCGATCCTCGGCGATCAAGCGCTGTTCGTCGGCGATCATGCGGACGTTTTCGCCGCGTTGGGTGATCTGGGCGCCGATGCGCAGGTGGATCGGCTCCAGCGCCAGCACGATGAGAATCTCCGCCGGATGTCCCGGTTGGAGGTCGAGCGCGGCATCGAGTGCCGCCTGCGCGCCCTCCGAGCCGTCGATGGGTACGAGAATCCGCTGGATCTTCATGCTCACTCCTTCGTTTGCCGGCCCTTCCGTGCTTGCCTCAGCTTCGATTCGGTGGATGCGACCAAGGCAGGCAGATAGTCCTTCTCCTGGCAGAAATATTGATCCTGCGCGGCGCCGTCGTCGACCAGCGCCGCATACTCGCCCGAGTTGAAGTACGTGGTCAACTGGTCACTCAAAGGGCAGACCTGAAACCCCGGCCGCCATTCGACCGCGCCGCCACGCTGGTCACGTACGTGACGATCGACGAGCGCCCACGAGGCGTGCGCCAGCGGAACCCGCGCCAGATCGCTCATCAGCCGCTCGAACCGTCCCTGCTCGCGCCCATCGAGAAAGAGAAACAGGCGCGAGCGGTAGAAGATGTACGCATCGTGGTAGAACTTGGGAACGCAGGCGACGCCGTCCTTGCCGAGGTCGACGGCGATGTCGCGAATGACGCGGAACGCGAGGGGCAAGACCCCGAGGCCGGGATGCTCCTGGAGGGGCAGGGGCGGCCGGCGTCCGGTGAATGGGCGGCTCGGGTCCTGCTCGCGAACCCAGTACGCGACGGCGAGCTCGGTGGTCCCCGCAACGGAAAAGCCGCGCTCGGCGAAGAAGCTCGCCGGCACCGTCGCCTCGCTGAGGCAGGCTTCGAGCAGAAGCAGATTCCGGCCCGCTTTCGATCCGTGTAGCTCGACATGGGGCAGGGCGGTGGCGGCGCTGCGGATGCTCACGTGCAGATCCGTGAAACCACGACGCTCCACGGCCTGCAGCAATCCGGCGGTGCCGAAGCGACGCCTCAAGTCGGTAGCGTCGAAGCGACGCAGGACCTTCTCGGTGTCAGCCATGGTCTCGAAGGAGCCAGTCCAGGTACTGATGGACGATGCGCCAGCTCGTCGGACCGTAGCCGCCTGCGGTGACGACGAGGAGGGGAAGGCCGCGTTCGCGCACCGCGGTCGTGACCAGCCGGTCGCGGACGAGCATGCCTTGCTCGCTCACGGCGAAGTCGCCGAGCATGTCCTCGCAGAACGGGTCGGCGCCGGCGACGTAGGCGACGAAGTCCGGCCGGAAGCGGTCGAGAATCGATGGAACATGACGCTCCACTTCGGCGAGGTAGGAGGCGTCGGCGGTGCCTGCCGGAAGCTCGACGTCGAGATGATTGCGCTTGTCGATCCAGCACCAGTTGTTCGCGTGCAGCGAGAAGGTGAAGACGGATTCGTCGGTGGCGAAGATCTCGGCGTTGCCGTTGCCGTGGTGATAGTCGAGGTCGATGATCAGCACGCGGCCGCACAGGCCCTCGCGACGGAGGGCGCGGATGGCGATGGCGACGTCGGCGACGGGGCAGAAGCCCTCGCCCTTGTCCGCCTGGGCGTGATGGAAGCCGCCGCCCAGGTTGAAGCCGATCGCGTTGCGGGCGGCAGCGAAGCGTGCGGCCGCGAGCGTGCCGCCGGCGGCGACGAGGAAAGGGCGGAGCAGGCGCTCGTCCCAAGGGCCTCGTGGGTCGAGGAGCAGGAGACGCGCGACGACCGCCGGATCGTTCAGGCTGGCGAGGTAGGCGTCGGTGTGGACCAGGCGCAGCATCTCGTCGGCGATCGGCTCGGGTGCGTGGAAGTCGCGTCGCGTAGCTCGTCCGGAGGCGAGCAGAGCGTCGCGGACGCGACAGCCGCGCATGACGTCGAAAGTGCTGCGCATGCCGGGCTCGACCGCATTGGCCAGGTAGTCGTCACTGAAGAAGATCCGCACGAATTCCACCGCAGGCTCCGTCCTTCGATTCCCTGCAGAAGCAATCGTTGCGCCGCGTACGGTATCGATTGCAACCACCGTTCTCGGGGCGATTCGCCGCTTCCGGCGCGACGGCGGGCACCGGCGGTTCCGACGTTTGGGAATCAGCTCCGTCGATGTATGCGATCAGCGGGGCTGTGGCGGCTGGCAAAGGAATTGCGCCCTTGGCTCTCAGGGCCGCCCGCGTGGGGTGGCGGGAAGGAGTTCGTCATGACCCAGAGCTACCGAGGATGGCTGTCGCGATCGAGAAACTTCGCCTTGCTGGCCGCCGCAGTTCTTGGATTCACGGTGGTCGGGACCTCGCCGGTTGCTGCGGATCCCGATCCGCGCTTGTTGGAGGGCCAGCAGCTGTATCGGCAGTACTGCGGCGCCTGCCATGGGCTTACCGCCGAGGGCGATGGTGTGGTGTCCGGATTCATGAATCCGCGGCCCACGGATCTGACCATTGCGGCCCGCCAGCATCAGGGCGACTACCCGTTCAAGAAGCTGATGGACCAGACCGACGGCACGACCAAGATACGTGCGCATGGCGATCCCGACATGCCGGTGTGGGGCGAGGTGCTGCGCGAACCGACGCATCAGGACGGCGAGCGCCGAGCCGACGTCCAGGGGCGAACGTTCCTGATCGTGAAGTATCTCGAGTCGATCCAGAAGAAGTAGTCGTCAAGCCGGCGCGCCACCATATTCGGGGCG
>CALJUJ010000349.1 GCA_937975525.1 uncultured bacterium | reverse complement strand
GCGAGCGCGTCCGCGTCTCCGGCGAGTTCGTGCCCGCGGACTGGGTGATCGATTGGATCAACCGCCGTGACGGGATCCTGCGAGCGCACCCGGGCGTGACCACCTTCGAGGCGCTCACGCTGCTGGCGAACCAGGCCTTCCACGACATCAATTTTTTCCTGCGCCCGAAGCACCTGAAGCAAGTCGCCGCGATCCTCGACGACCCGGAGGCGAGCGAAAACGACCGCATGGTGGCGCTGACGATGCTGAAGAACGCCGACGTCGCCTCCGCGGGCCTGCTGCCGTTCTGCCAGGACACCGGCACCGCCATCATCATGGGCAAAAAAGGCCAGCAGGTGTGGACCGGCGGCGGCGATGAGGAAGCACTGTCCCACGGCGTGTATCAGGCCTACACCGAGAACAACCTGCGCTATTCGCAAAACGCGGCGCTGAACATGTTCGACGAAAAGAATACCGGCACGAACCTGCCCGCGCAGCTTGACCTCTATGCCACCGACGGCGACGCCTACAAGTTCCTCTTCATCGCCAAAGGCGGCGGCTCGGCGAACAAGGCGTTCCTGTATCAAGAGACGCGCGCCGTGCTCAATCCGAAGAGCATCGTAAAGTTTCTCACCGACAAGATGGTCACGCTCGGCACCGCCGCGTGCCCGCCGTATCATTTGACCTTCGTCATCGGCGGCACCTCGGCCGAATCGACGATGAAACACGTCAAACTGGCCTCAACGAAGTACTACGACAACCTGCCGACCACCGGCAACGAGCACGGCCGCGCCTTCCGCGATGTCGAGCTCGAGGCCCAGATGCTCCAGGCCGCGCGCGAGTGCGGCATCGGCGCGCAGTTTGGTGGCAAGGATTTCTGCCACGACGTCTGTGTGATCCTGCTGCGCCGCCACGGGGCCAGCTGCCCGGTGGGTATCGGCGTGTCGTGCTCGGCGGACCGGCAGGCGCGAGCCAAGATCACCGCCGAAGGCGTCTTTCTCGAGCAGCTCGAAACCGATCCCGCGCGGTACCTACCCGACGTCCGCGCCGAGAAGCTCGACAGTGAGGTCGTGCCGATCGACCTGTCGTTGCCGATGGACGCGATCCGCGCGACGCTTTCGCGCTACCCGATCAAGACACGCCTGGCTCTCACCGGCACGATGGTCGTCGCGCGCGACATCGCCCACGCCAAGCTCAAGGAGCGCATCGAGCGCGGCGAGGGCCTACCGGAGTACGCCAAGAACCACCCGATCTACTACGCCGGTCCGGCCAAGACGCCGGCGGGCTACGCGTCGGGCTCCTTCGGCCCGACCACCGCCGGGCGCATGGACTCGTACGTCGACCTGTTCATGCAGCACGGCGGCAGCTTCATCACCCTCGCCAAGGGCAATCGCTCCGCGGTCGTACGCGAGGCCTGCAAGAAGCACGGCGGCTTCTACCTCGGCTCGATCGGCGGCCCGGCGGCCATACTGGCGAAGAATCACATCCGCAAGGTCGAGGTCCTGGAGTACCCCGAGCTCGGGATGGAGGCCGTGTGGCGCATCGAGGTCGAGGACTTCCCGGCATTCATCGTCGTCGACGACAAGGGCAACGACTTCTTCGCACCGCGCTAGACGGGATCACCGCCCGCAACGAACGTGCGGCCACGGTTTGCGCGCCGCACGATACGCACTATCTTCATTGCCTGTGGTCGCAACGCTCTTCGCCATCACGGCCATCGTCGCCGTCCTCGCCGTCACGCTTCGTCGCGCGCGTGTGCGCCGTGAGGAACGCAACCGGCCCGGGGCGAGCGCCGCGACCGCCATCGTCGTCGATCGCTTCGACGCGATCGACGGCGCGGTACGCCGCGAGCGTTGCCGTTGCGGAGGCGGCTTCCTGCTGCAGGGCGAAGGCTCGGCGGGCAACGGCGACCGGCGCCTGCGCGTCGCCACCATCGCCTGCCGGGAATGCGGGACCGAGCGCCGCATCCACTTCGACGTGAGTGCGGCGTTCTCATGAGCCTCGCACCCGCACGGTCCGCGGCGCGCCGCCGCGACGACACCATCGTCATCGGCTACGGCTCGCTGATGAGCGGCCGTGGGCTCGCCGGGCTCGGTCGAACGCGAGTTCGCGGCGCCTGGCGCGTCGCCATCGACAACGCACGGCGGGGCTTCGGCAAGTACGCGCAGCGCGGCGATCACTACGCGATGGTGCTCGAGCCGATCGATCCGCGACAGATGCTTCGGGTCCGTCGATTGGCGCCCGAGGCGACGGCAGCGTCCGGCATCGAGGCGCTCGCCCTCGCGGTACCGCCGCAAGCCCTCGAACGGCTGTGCGACCGCGAGGGTTACCCCACGGCGGCGATGCACCAGCTTCGTATCGCCGCCACGAGGCAGGGCCACGGCGACGTCGCCCGCTGCCTCGGCGAGCTACTGGCGTCCGCCGACGGCGACATTGCCGGGTATCGGCGCCGTCTTCGCGATCTGACGGGCGAGACGTCGCCACACTACATTCCGCACCCCGTGCAGACCGACGTCGACGGCTGGGCGCTCACCTTCCTCGCCCCCGGCGTCGAGGGCACCGGGGATGCCGGCGTCGTCGCCGTCCGCGTCCGCACCAGGATGCATGACCTCCTGGCGTTGGAGCAGGCCTGGTGCCGCAAAGGCAATCCAACCCAGGCGAGCTATTTCGCGAGCTGCCTGCTCGGAGGCATCCACGGCATCGCCCAACACGACCTCGTCGGCGAGCTGGTCGACGGCGAGTTGCTGACCCGCTTGCGGAGCGACTTGTCTCACCATTGGCCGGCCGAGACCGCGACCTTCCTGCGGGCCACGAGTCTTGACCCGCATGCCTACTGGGATAGCTTCGGCTCGCCGCGACGGGCCTTCCGACGCGGCGGGCTAGCGCGCCTGCTCGGCGTGACGTGAGTGGAGAAAGGCAACCGATGCCACCCGAATCGTTCAAGGTGCACGTCACCAAGGACTACCTGAAGTTCAACGCGGCGCACTTCATCGCCTACCCCGGCTTCCGCGAGCTGCTGCACGGCCACAACTACCGGGTGTCGGTCGACATCGAAGGGGCGTTGGGCGCACAGGGCTACGTCGTCGACTTCGGCATCGTGAAGAAAGCGGCGCGGGCGATCTGCGACCGGATCAACGAGCACACGATCGTGCCGATGCAGAGCGACTGTCTGACCATACGCGACGAAGGCGAGCAGACCGTGGTGGTGTACGAAGAGGACGAGTTCCGCTTCCCCACGAAGGACGTCATCAAGCTGCCGATCGTACACAGCTCCGCCGAGGAGCTCGCCCGGTACTTCGCCGGAGAGCTGCTGCGCGAGCTCGCCGAAGTCGGCGTCGCCGGCCTGCGCTCGATCGAGATCGGCATCGCCGAGACCCCGGGGCAGGCGGCCTACTACCGGGAAGAGCTGTGAGGCGAGCCGCCATCGCCTCGATCCTCGCGCTCTGCACCGGCTGCACCAGCCCGCTCCCGGAGCCTGAATCGGCAGGCGCCCGCCTCTACGCCGAGCACTGCAACGGCTGCCATCGGGTGTTCGCGCCGAGCTCCTTGACGTCGGCGATGTGGAAGGTGCAAGTCGAGCGCATGCAGGGAGAAATGGCTCGCCGTGGCGTCCCGCCGCTCACCCGTGAGGAGATGGACGTCGTCCTCGCCTACCTCTACCGGCACAGTGCCGACCCCAAAGGGACGCCATGAAGATCACTCTCACCACCCAAGATCCGCTCGCCGCCAGCCCCGGCGCTCTGTTCCTCGCCCTCGGCCCCGGATGGCGCAGCGAGATCGCGACCATCGATGACGCCGCGCAAGGAGAGCTCGCGGCCGAGATCGCTCGCCAGGGCTTCCAGGGCGCACGTGGCGAGTCGGCACTCTACCAATCGCACGGCAAGCTACGCGCGCCCTACGTGGTCGTCGTCGGCATCGGCGACGGCGCCGGCACCGCAGCCTGGCACGGCTTCGGCTCGACCGTCGTGCAGCGCGCAGCGGAGCTCAAGGCCACGGAGGCCCTGTTGGCGTTCGCCCACGACCAGGGCCTCGACCACGCCGTCGAGCTGACGGCGGAAGGGCTGCTCCTCAGCGACTATCGCTTCCTGCAACTCAAGAGCGCTCCCGCGAAGACCCCGCGCCTGGCGACCGTCAAGCTCGCCGTGCCGTCGGCGCCGACCAGGCTCCGCTCCCGGCTGGCACGCGGCATCGCGACGGCGACGGGTACGTGCTACGCGCGCGACTTGATCAACCTGCCCGCTGGCGTGGCGACGCCGACGTTTCTCGCCAAGGAGGCACGCGCCATCGGCCGTCGCCAGAAGCTGCAGGTGAAGGTTCACGACGAAGCGGCCCTGCGCCGCCTCGGGATGGGCGCCCTCCTCGGCGTCGCCCGCGGCAGCGCCGAGTCGCCCCGGTTCCTGGAGCTGGTGTACCGGCCGGCCAAGAAGGCGCAGCGCAGCGTCGCGCTCGTCGGCAAGGGCGTCACGTTCGACAGCGGCGGCTTGTCGCTCAAGTCGGCCAGCGGGATGGAGGCGATGAAGCGCGACATGGCCGGCGCTGCTGCCGTCCTCGGTGTGATGAGCGCGATCCGTGATCTCGCGCCGGACGTCGAGGTACGCGCCTACGTTCCGACGACCGAGAACATGCCCGACGGCCGCGCCATCAAGCCCGGCGACGTGCTCACCGCCCGCAACGGCAAGACGATCGAGGTGCTCAACACCGACGCCGAAGGCCGGCTGATCCTGGCCGACGCGCTGTCGTTCGCGGTCGAACGCAAGCCCGACGTGATCATCGACCTCGCCACGCTGACCGGCGCCGTGCGTGCAGCGCTCGGTCCACGCTACGCCGGCATCCTCGGCACCGACCGCAACCTGGTGGCGGCTCTCATCGCCGCCGGCCACTCCTGTGGAGAGAACCTCTGGGAGCTTCCCCTCATCGAGGAGTACCGCAGCGACATCGACAGTACCGTCGCCGACATCAAGAACATGGGCAACGGCTACGCCGGCACGATCACCGCAGCCTTGTTCCTGCGCGAGTTCATCGGCGACGTTCCGTGGGCGCACATCGACTTCTCGAGCACGGTCGTCACCACCAAGCCCTACGCCGGTCACCCTGCCGGCGCGAGCGGATTCGGCGTGCGCACCCTGCTCCGCTACCTGTGCGCCGGCTGAAGCGGCGCCGACATTGCCGCCCTGGCGGCGGTGGCGTACCCTGCAGCGCATGGGCTCGAGCTTCGGACATCTGTTTCGCATCGCGACCTTCGGCGAGTCGCACGGGGGCGGCGTCGGCGTGGTCGTCGACGGCTGCCCGCCCCGGCTGCCACTCGACGTAGCGGAGATCCAACGTGACCTCGACCGGCGCCGGCCGGGGCAGAGCAAGATCACGACGCCGCGCCAGGAAGAGGATCGGGCGGAGATTCTCGCCGGCACCTTCGAAGGCCTGACGCTCGGCACGCCGATCGGTATCCTCGTGCGCAACCAGGATGCGCGCCCGCAAGCCTACGAGGATTTCAAGGATACCTACCGGCCATCTCACGCCGACTTCACGTACGAAGCGAAGTACGGCATCCGCAACTGGCAGGGCGGCGGCCGGGCGTCGGCGCGCGAAACGATCGGCCGCGTCGCCGCCGGCGCGATCGCACGCAAGCTGCTGGCGACGAGCGCCGGCGTCGAAGTGCTCGCCTGGGTCCGCCAGGTCCACACCCGCTGCGCCGAAGTCGACCCGAGCACCGTCACGCTCGCCGACGTCGAGAGCAACATCGTCCGCTGCCCCGACCCGGCCACCGCGGAGGCGATCGTCGCCGAGATCGACGCCGCTCGGCGCGCCAGGGATTCCCTCGGCGGAATCGTCGAATGCGTCTGCCGCAACGTTCCCGCCGGGCTCGGCGAGCCGGTATTCGATCGACTGGAAGCCGACCTGGCCAAAGCGATGCTTTCCCTCCCCGCCGCGAAGGGATTCGAGATCGGCAGCGGCTTCGGCGGCGTGCTGCTGACCGGGATCGAGCACAACGACCCCTTCTATCGCGATTCCGAAGGCCGGGTGCGCACGACGACCAACCGCGCGGGCGGCATGCAGGGGGGGATCAGCAACGGCGAGGACATCGTCTTCCGCGTCGTCTTCAAGCCGACGGCGACGATTCGCCAGGCCCAGCAAACCGTGAATCGCGCCGGCGACGCCGTGACGCTCGAGGCCAAGGGGCGCCACGATCCGTGCGTGCTGCCGCGGGCCGTGCCCATGGTCGAAGCAATGGCCCTGCTCGTGCTCGCCGACCACTGGCTGCGCCAGCGAGCGGTCGGCTTCGCCGACTGAGCCGAATCAGAAGGCCACTTCGGGGACCTGCTGCGCCTCGGCCGGCGCCTCGTAGTACTTCTCCGGGTGGAACCCGAACAACCCGGCATACAACCGACGCGGCAACTGACGGATGTTGGTATTGAAGGTCTTCACCATCTCGTTGTAGCGGCGCCGCTCGGTCGCAATGCGGTTCTCCGTGCCGGCGAGCTCGTCGGACAATCGACTGAACTGGCCGTCGGCCTTGAGGTCGGGATAGCGCTCGCCGATCGCGAGGAGTCGTGACAGGGCCGAGGAAACCTCGTTCGCAGCGTTGATCTTCTCACCGCGGGAGCCGGCCCCGATCAGCTTCGAGCGCGCCTCGGCGACCGACTTGAAGATCTCGCTCTCGTGCGCCGCATAGCCCTTGGTCGTCTCGACCAGATTCGGAATCAAGTCGTTGCGGCGTTGGAGCTGGTTCTCGACCTGCGCCCAAGCCGCGTCGACCTCTTCCTCCAACGTGATCATCTCGTTGTAGCCACACCCGGACAGCAGCATGATCGCCGTCGCGGCGACGAGACACCGTGCGGCTTCCATGGCTCCACGTGAAGTTGTCGTCATCGTCTCTACTTCCTTTCTAGGGCAGCCGCGCGTCCCGTCGTACTGCCGATCCCTACCACCGTCCGCCGGCTCCGCCACCACCGAAGCCGCCACCACCGAAACCGCCAAAGCCGCTCCCGAGCACGGCTTCGCCCCCGCCAACCCGCA
>CALJUJ010000348.1 GCA_937975525.1 uncultured bacterium | reverse complement strand
GGCTAGCGCTGGCCTTAAGCGGGACGACGTCTCCATCGCGCGATCAAAGCAGAAGACGCCGATCCCTGGCTGCGCGCCGGTGTTCTCGACTGGGCCAACGAGTCGTTCCGCCTGTGCGAGTCGTTCGTCTACGACCTGCCGCCGACCTCCCGGCGCTGTGGCCGCGACGTACGTCGCATCGACCGTACCTACTATCGCCGCGCGCTGGCCATCAGCCGAACCCGACTCCAACAAGCCGGGGTGCGCATCGCCGACGCCCTCGACCGAGCCGCGCGCGGGCTACCCTTGCCCTGACCGTGGAGCCGTCGTCGGTCGTCGATCTCGGCCTCTTCGCGGATCAGGTCGAGCCCTTCTTGCGCTCGTTCCACGACCCGCGACACCACTGGAACGATACCGACGTCCGCGGCCGATTCGCGCATCGCCGCGGCGGCCCGACGGACTTGTACGGAGCGTGCGACGCCGTGTTCCTCTACTGGATCACGGGTCGCCTGCACGCGTCGACGACCGGAGCCGGACGCGCCGACTGGGCCACCCTGATTCGCTCGTTCCAGGATCCCACGAGCGGCCTGTTCCTTCCCGGCGAGGGCTCCGGTCATGGAGCCGCGCATGCGACCGGCTTTGCGACGGCGGCACTTCGCCTTCTCGGCCATGCCCCAGCCCATCGGTTCGCGTGGGCGCCGGACGCGTTCGGTAGCGCCGCAGCCGTCGAGCGCTGGCTTGACCACCTCGGCTGGACGATCGTGTGGCGCGGGTCGCACGCCGCCGGGCTCGCCGCAGCGGTGCTCGACGCGCCCGGCTGCGCCGACGTCCCAGAGCCATGGACCACTTGGGTTCTCGACGGTTTACGCGCCCGTATCGACCCACGCACCGGACTGTGGAAGCGCAGCTGGCTCGATCGCGTATGGCGGAGGCCGACGACGATCGACCTCGGCGGTGCGGCGCACTTCTGGTGGCTGTTCGAGCGCTGTGCCCAGCCCCCGCCGCGAGCCGATGCCGCGTTCGCGAGCATCCTGCGGCTCCAGCGGCCCAATGGAATTTGGGGCTCGCGTCTCCACAACGGGGCCTTTCCGCAAGGAATCGACTTCGATGCACTGCACGGCCTGCGCTGTGCGTGGCTCGCGCAAGCCGCCTCGGCGCGCCCTGCGCTGCGCGCTCGCGCATTCTCCGCCCTCGACCGCTACGGCGCCGCCTGCGACCGGTTTCTCAAAGCGCCCGGCGCCGTGCGACGGCTGTTTCACACGACGCACAAGTTGGTGGGCACCGCCAACGCGATCGCCGAAGGCAATCGCCTGGCGACTGCGCTCGGCCGCCCGCCGATCTTCCGCACCCCAAGGCCATGGTGTAGCGCCTTGACCGAGGTCTGTTGGCAGTGAGGCACGCTCGCGTCAGAAGCCGAGCTCGCCGAGCGCAACCGCCCTACCCTCCGCGATCGACTGCTGCGCGGCCGCGCCGATGCCGACCGCCAGGGCGCCATCGGCGACACTGACGACCGGCGGCTTGCCGCTGCGCAGACAATCGAGGAAGTCGAGGTGCTGGTAGTACGTCGCGCCGTGATGCCAGCCCGCAAGCTCGATGCGACGCTCGAGCGGGAAGTGCCGCCGTTCGCCGCCGCCGACACGCGGGCTATGGACGACCTCGTGGGCCGGCTCGAAGGCCTGCAGCTTGCCGGTGCTCCCGGTAGCGGTGATTTCGAC
>CALJUJ010000347.1 GCA_937975525.1 uncultured bacterium | reverse complement strand
CACCACGGTCGTCTTCATACGTACGTCCGTAGCAAGGCACCGTACATACGGCAACGCGTCCCGACGCTCTCTTCATGAAAGACCTCCACGAGTTCCGGTACGATACCGCGATATCAAGACACCCACGATATCGAGACACCCATGATGGCTACCAGCGATGCAGGGATCTATGCGTGTTCTCCGTCGCGGTGTGCTGGGTGTCTGCGCACCGCGCTTGCGCACGGCGCTTGCGCACGGCGTTCCCCTGGCCGACTTCGCCGTAGGCAGGAGGCAGGGGTGGAGCCTGGCGGCGCGTCGGCAACTCCGGAATCGACGTTCCCCTCCAGCGTCTCGTGTCGTTTTCGCAGCCTGGCTGCGAGTGTCCGGATGGTGGCCCGCGCTCATGGCCGCCAAGATGCGAGCACGGGAACGGTCTGGCGTCCGTTGCGGCGGTAGATGCCGAAGTCCGTGTCGACGGTCCAAACTCGCGACTGCGGATTCAGCTCGGTCGAGCGGACGAGGCAGGCATCCGCGAGATCCATGGGTACGTCCCGGTATCTGGCGAGGAGGGCGCGCACACCGGCAATCTCGTCCTGCAGGGTGAAGTCGAGCTGCAGCACCTTGCGGTGGAGCAACTCGAGGAGCTTCTCACGGCCACCGTCTACGCCGGCGAGTAGGTAGTGTGCCTCGGCCAGCGCCGCCTCGCAGCTGAACAAGGGTGGCCGCAGTTCCTTGAACCGCTCGACCGCCCAGGCGTGGTGCTGATCGCGGCGATTGAAGAGAGCGACGAGCGGGCCGGTGTCAGCGAGCGTGCGCTGCATCAGGTGCCGAAGCCGTGCAGATGGTCCTTGTTCGAGGAGAGGTCGCGCGGGCCCGCGCCGAGGTCGTCGAAGAGATCGGCGCACGCTGCGTAGCAGGACTCCGGCGCCGGCTCCGACTCGAGAACACGTTCCAGGGCCGCCCGCAGCAGCGCCGACGGGGTCGTCTGGCGCCGGAGTGCGATACGTTCGAGCCGGGCGCGCACATCGTCAGGGACTTTTACCGACAGCGTGATCATTACCAGATTGTAGTCCTCTTCTGCCCGGTAGCAACTACCCCAGCTGCCTTCGTGCGCGTCGGCGCCGATCGACTTCGCGGTCGGAATCGAGCACGACGCGAAAATCTTCGTTGCAGGAACAGTTGTTCCACCACCCCGAACACAAAGAGAGCTGTAGGGGATGCCGCGCCAGCTGGAGCGGCGTCCCGCGGTGTGTGGGGGGGACCAGGCACAGGAGGCGTCGTGAGGCAGTTCACCTTGCAGGGGGAGTACTGGGTGCTCGAGTTCGGAGGGGCGGTCACGCACCTGCGCGATTGCGCCGGGTTGCGACAGATCGCCTACCTGATGGA
>CALJUJ010000346.1 GCA_937975525.1 uncultured bacterium | reverse complement strand
CGGCAGACATCCCTGGGCTCCGCGACGGCGACCGTTGCGGTAGCGGCTGGCTGCGTTCGGTGCGCGACGACGGAATTGGCATCGATCCGGCATTCGCCGACGAGGTGTTTCAGATCTTCCGCCGGCTGCACGCTCGCGACGACTACGCTGGGACCGGAATCGGGCTCGCGGTGTGCCGCCGTATCGCCGAGCGCCACGGCGGCCGTATCTGGGTCGACTCGGGACCAGGCCGGGGTTCGACCTTCTACTTCACGCTTCCCGCGAGCGCTGAGCCGAGCGACGAACACGGTCGTGTCGACGTTCGCGTGGAGAATGCGAGAGCTGATGCCGCCCAAGCCTGATCCGCCCCTCGACGTGCTCCTCATCGAGGACAACCCGGGCGACGCCGACCTCGTCGCCGAGGCGCTCGTCGAGAACGAAAGCCACGTCGCGCTGCACGTCGTCAGCGACGGCGAGGCCGCCCTCGAGTACTTGGAACGCCGCAACGGCTACGCCGGTGCCCCGCTTCCGCGCCTGATCCTGCTCGACTGGAACCTGCCGCGTCTCAGCGGGGAACGCGTTCTCGAGCGCATCAAGGCGAACGGTAACCTGCGCAGCATCCCGGTCATCGTGCTCACCTCGTCGCGCGCGCCGCAGGACATCGACACTGCCTACCGGCTGCACGCCAACTGCTATGTCAGCAAGCCGGGCGGGTTCGACGCGTTCGTCGAGCTCGTCCGCCAGATCGAACACTTCTGGGTGTCGGTCGCGGAGATCCCCCGATGAAGTCTGCCAACCTGCGGATTCTACTGGTCGAGGACAACCTCGGCGATGCCGAGCTCCTGCGCGAGCACATTGCCGACTCCGGGCTGGTCCACGTCAACGTCGAGCACTGTACGACCCTCGGCGAAGCATGTGCACGCCTGAGCGAGCGGACCCACGACGTGGTGCTGCTGGACCTGGGGCTGCCGGACGTCCGCGGCGTGGATGGCCTCGCGGAGCTCGAGCGCGTTGCGCCACGTATTCCGGTCATCGTGATCACCGGGAGCGAGGACGAAGAGCAGGCGCTGCTCGCGCTGCAACGAGGCGCACAGGACTTCTTGCGAAAGGACGACCTCACGGCGGATACGCTGGCACGTAGCGCGCGCTACGCGCTGCAGCGCAAGCGTGCAATGAGCCAACGGGCGGAGCTGCTCGAGGCGATCGCGCAAGAACTACGCAAGCCGACCGACGAGCTCGCCGAAGCGGCCGATCTCGCTTGCAACGCCGGCGGCTTGAACCTTCCGCAGTCGGAGGCTCTCGCGCGCGTGGTCCGCGGCGTCGAACTGATTCGCGGCGTGCGTGCGGCGATCGCCGCACGGGCAACGGTTCTACCTACCGCCGGTAGTGGGGCAAGCGAGATGGAATCCATCGTCGCCGCGATTCGGCGAGGCGCGGTGGGCGGCGAGATCGACCCGGCCAACGTGTCTGCCGGCTCGAAAAGTCGCTGCCGAATCCTTCTGGTCGAGGACAATCCTGGTGACGCGCTTCTCGTCGAAGAGGCCGTGGCAGAGGTCAACCACGTGACCGTAGAGGTCACCGTCTCGACATCCTTGAGCGACGCGATCGATCAACTGACCTGTGGAAGCTTCGAAGCGGTGCTCCTCGATCTCGGGTTGCCGGATACGGCCGGGCTCGAGGCGGTCGCCGAGGTGGAGCGGGTTGCACCGGCGCTTCCGGTCGTCGTGCTCACGGGAAACAGCGATGATGAGTTCGCCTCTCGTGCGCTTGGCATGGGGGCCCAGGACTACCTCGTGAAGGGCGAGGCCAACGGAGCCTCGATCGTCCGCAGCATTCGCTACGCGATCGAGCGCCAGCGTGCGGTCAACCTGGCGGCGGAATGGCTCGAGGCCGTTGCTTGCGAGCTGGCTCGCCCCCTGCACAACGTGCTCGGTGGGACGCACCTGCTGTTCGGAGTCGTTCCGGGAAAGCTCGATGACCCGCAAGCCGCCGCTTTTTCCCGGGTCGTGCAGAGCGCCATGCGTCTGCAAGTTCGCTGCGAAGCTATGTTGAGCGTAGCTCGCGATGCCCGTCGCGCCGCCGCTGAAGACGGGATCGAGCGCCTGTTCGAGGCACTGCAGGCAGAGGTTGCAAGGCGCAACGTGGTCGCGCTCGAAGCCCAAGCGGAGAGTCTTGCCTCGTTGCGGGCACGCGCCGGCGGCGCAGCCATCGCCGCCGCCAAGCCCGGACTGCTGGCGCGAATGCTTTCGCGTATCGCCCCCAGCCGGCGCAAGGTGCTCCTCGTCGACCGCGACGAGGACAGCCGCGCCATCGCCCGCCACGCGCTCGAGAGCGCGGACTTCGACGTCATCGAAGCAGGGCGCGACCAAGACGGACTCGAAGCACTCCGTGAGAACACGGTCGACCTCGCCGTGCTCGAAGAGGCCG
>CALJUJ010000345.1 GCA_937975525.1 uncultured bacterium | reverse complement strand
ACCGCCCAGGGTGAACGTCGAGTCGACTGGAACGGCACGACCGCTTCCGGCTGGCGACTGTTGACCATCAACTCGGTCAGCGCCCAGACGAGAGCGTCGAGACGATCCGGCGACGGGCCGTCAGCAGTCCACGTGCAGAGTTGGTCTTCGAGTTCGGGGAACGTGCCCGCGTGTCGCACCCGGTCCTGTTCGTACAGAGCGGCGACGGGTTCGGCTCTCGTGCGCTTGCCGCGAGAGGCGTGAACGAGTTTGACCGGCACGGACGAGTCGACGGTGCGTAGCGTGTGCGTGATCATGTCGCCGCCCTGGTTCGCTTCGGCGACGATCCTGTCAGCCTTGTGAACGTGGTGCGCAGTGACCGCGGCAGACGCCCACTCGGCAGGACTGCCTTTCATCGAGCGATCTTCGAGGACGTAGCCGACGCCGTGATCGTCGACGCCTGCGACGACAATGCCTGTCTCGTCCGAGTCGTTGTTCGCCGAGGCGGCGGGGTCGATCGCGACAACGATGCGTCGAAGCGTCGGCACGTTCGTCGTTCGAGCTTTGTCGAGCATGTCACGAGTCCAGAGTGCGCCGTCAGCGTCGAGCAGCAGTTCGGCTTCGAGTTCCTGACGTCCCAGGCGCGTGCCCTCGTAGCGCTGTCTCATCTCGTCTAAGAACGCAGGCGACAGGTTCGCCGCGTTGTCGTACGTCGAGCCGCGCGTGACCGTCGTATCGGCGCGCTCGACGAGCGTACGGATCAGTTTCGTGGGTCGTGGCGTCGTCGTTGCGACGCAGCGGGGACGATCGCCGATGCGTAGCCCGAACATGAGTTGGTCCCACGACTCGGGGTAGCGCCACGCTGCGACTTCGTCGGCCCAGGCCAGATCGTGGTTCGGGCCGCGGAGTCGGTCGGGCTCGTCGGCAGAGTACGTCGTGGCGATCGCGCCGTTGTGGAACGTGACTCGACGCTTCGATGGTTCGTAGCGTGGGCGGCGTTCGTCGGGGAACGCGCGCAGCAATCCTGACTCGCCTTCGATCATCGTGTCGCGCACGTCTGCGGCGGTAGCGCCGACGAGAGCGATGCGTCGAGCGTTACCGGACTCGACTTGCTGCCGTACCCACTCTGCGCCGGATCGAGTCTTGCCGAACCCGCGGCCTGCGAGGATCAGCCAGACTCGCCAGTCGCCGGGCGGCGCGAGTTGTGCTGGTCGTGCCCAGACCGTCCAGTCGTAGAGCACGGCGCGTTGGAAGTCTGCGTCGAGTTCGTCGAGCCAGTCGATGCCCTCAGCCGCAGCTGCGGCGTTAAGACGTTGCACGAGCGAACGTTGCTCGGTCACGACTCCAACTGACGAAGGCGCTCTCGCAGGATCTCGCCGACGTCGGTTCGCATCGCTTCGCCGTTAGCGCCCGAGACTTCGACCTGCCTGGGCGCGTCGAGGCCGAGTAGATCCGAGCGTCGCTTCGAGACTCGTACCGCGGCGCTGACGAGCGTGGCGAACTCGTTGTCGCTGTCAGCGTCGCCGATACGAGCGAACGTGCGTCGCCAGAGTTCTTCGAGTCGCAGATCTTCGAGGTCACGATGTTCGTCGACGGTGTCTCGTCCCCAGCGTCGCAGCGCAGCGTCGTAGGCTTCCTTTGCGCCGGAGCGAGATGCGTAGCCGAGCGTCTCAGCGATCTGGTCGAACGTGACCCCGGCTGTTCGTAGCTGCACCACTCGTCGATACCGGGTGGCTTGTTCGGGGGTGAGTGCTGGTGTCTGACCCTTGGGCATGTTCAGAGCATATGCGTTCAGAGTTCGAGGGGTGATTCATAGAGCCATCCGGCGAACTCGCCGACGCGGAGCCAGGGTGCGAATCCTGCGTTGCGTAGCCCTTCGGGGTTGATCGGTCGTTGGACGCCGGAGAGCGAGAGTTCCTTCTCGGCTATCTCTGCCATCTCGATTCCGCCGAGGCGCTTCTGTTGCATGGTCCAGCGGTGGAGTGTCGAGCCGAGGTAGCCGTCGCTTGCTGGGAGTTTGTCGACGACGATGATCGCGCCTCCCGGCTGGCAGCGTTCGACGAGCGTGTCGAGGAAGCGTTGGCGTCGTGATGGTGCGATGAACATCAGAACGAGGAAGAGCGTGGCGACGTCGAAGCGTGGGAACTGGTCGCCGAGTCGAGTGGCGTCTGCGGTGAGTACGGTGCCGGGTGCGTCGTACAGTGCGGCCATCTCGGGGGCGGACTCGTAGGCGGTGACGTTGATGTTGCGTGCTTCGATCGTGTCGGCGAGAGCGCGCGGGATGTTGCCGGTCGATGTGCCGACGTCGACGAGCGTTCCGTTGTCGGGCAGGTAGGCGCGTGCGAGATGGGCGACGCCGTGGGTGGCGAGGTCGTACCAGGGAAGAGTCTCGCGCACGTGTTCGTCGAAGCGTCGAGCGACTTCGTTGTCGGCGAACGTCCAGTGGTTCGGGATCCAGTTCATAGCGTGTCGAGCTTCCTGCGGATCTGTGTGGCGAGCGCTCGCATCATGAGTGGCGGTACGGATCGTCCGATTCGTTCCCACTGCTGGTTGTACGTTCCGACGAAGCGAGTGTCGACTGGGAACGATGCGAGGTTGCATAGCTCGGTGATCGTGAGTCGAGTGAGCGTGTCGGTTCGCTTCGTTGTCGATTCGTACGCGGCCTGGACTGCTGCGACGGCGGCGGGCGCGTCGTGGTCGGTTGTCGAGCGTCGTAGTCCCCACGAGCCGGTGCCCCAGAGCGTCGCGCCGTTTGCGATGATCGTCGGGCATGGCTTCGAGAGGCTTACGCGTTCGGCGTAGCGTCGGTCGCCGGACGTCTTCGCGAAGTCGAGTTTGGCCCACGCCTCAATGACGTCGGGGAGCATGTCGCGCAACGGCCACGGTCGGTGCGTTGGTTTCGGCCACTCGAACGTCGGGTCGAGATCTTTGCGCACGGCGACGATGAAGAGTCGTTTGCGTTGCTGCGGTACGCCGAGGCGTGCGGAGTCGAGCACGTTGGCTTCGACGTAGTAGCCCGCGTCTCGGATCGTTTGCATGATGAGGTTGAAGTAGCCGCGCGATGGTCCTTCGATTAGTCCTGGCACGTTCTCAGCGACGCACATGCGCGGCTGGAGTTCGGTCAGGAGTCGAGTCCACTCGAAGAACAGGTCGTCGACGACTTGCTGTTTGCCCGAGTACGCCTTCGCCTTGCCCCAGCCGTCGGGGCCGCGGCCGAGTACCGAGAACGCCGAGCACGGCGGCGAGCCTTCGAACAGATCGAGGTCGCCTTGCTCGATCCCGACCGTGTTCAGGATCTCGTCGGCGGACAGTTCTCGAATGTCTCGCGTGTCGAGATACGTCGCTGGGTGGTTGAGCCGGTAGCAGTCCTGCGCGGCAGCGATGAACTCGGAAGCGAACGTGACGTCGAAGCCTGCTAGCTCCAGCCCGAAGCACGAGCCGCCGATGCCGGAGAATGTCGACACGGCGCGGTAGCCGTTCGTTGCTCGCTGCTGCTCGACGTCGTCGAGCGTGTAGGGCTGGTAGGCGTCAGAACTCGTAGCCACAGCGCGGGCACCTGTGTTCTGTTTCGAGCGACGTGATCGGGTCGCCGAACGAATCGCCGAGGCTCGTCTCTGCGTCGGCGATCAACTGGTCGACGTCGTCTCCGTCGAACGCCGTGCCGGTCAGGTCGTCTTTCATTGCTAGCTCGACGAGCAGCGCGGTCAGTGCGGCGTCGTCGTAGGTCGCGAGGTCGCTCGTCCGGTTGTCGGCGATCATGATTCGTCGTGCTGTCGCGTCGTCGACGTCGATCCAATGGACCGGCACCTTGTCGAGCCCTACGGCGGTCGCGGCCTGTAGTCGATGGTTGCCTGCGAGGACGTAGCTCGTCGAGCATTGCGCTACGAGCGTGCCGACCCATCCGTTGGTCTCGATCGACTCGACGATCGCGCCGACGTCGCCTTGTCTCGGGTTATCGGGGTGCGGTGTCAATGCCGACAACGGTGTCTGGCGGATGCCTGGTTTCGTCGTCATGCAACAGCAGCGTAACTGAACGCATTACCGTGCCGGGTGATGCGACTCGACGTCGACTGGATGGAGCACGGTGCGTGCCGCGAGTTGCACGTCGAGATCTTCTACCCCGAGCAGCCGGACTTCGCCGACGCTCGAAGCGTCTGTCGTCGTTGTCGAGTTCGGGTCGAGTGTCTCGAACACGCGCTCGACGCGCCCGAACTCTTCGGCGTCTGGGGCGGATGCTCCCCGGCCGAACGAGTCGAGCTACGTCGTGAGCGGCGTTCTAAGCCTGTCTAGCGGCCTGACGTCGTCTAGGGGCGTCGTCGTAGCGTGCGAGCGCTTCGACACGCTCTACGGGCTTTGAGAGCCGTCTAGCAGGACGTCCAGCAGACTGAAGCGTCGTAGAGGACGTGGAACCGGGTGGCGATCACCCAGACGACGAACAGCAGGCCAGCGAGAGCGGCGAGGTCGAGCAGACGGTCTTTCATCGGTCTCGACCTCCGAGGACTCGACTCGTCTTCGTCTGCCCGGTGCGCAGTCGCCACTCTGCGCGGTATTGCGACTCTCGTGTCGAGCAAGCGTCGCAGCGGCAGCCCTTCTCGTAGCGCTTGCGGGTCCCGTGGATCGGTGCCTGATCGAAGCGCGGCCAGTCGTCTCGACGACGCGCCCAATGCGTGTGGCATAAGCGTCGAGCGTAGGTCGGCTTGCTGCAGCCGTCGATCGCGCAGCTACGCATCGTCGTCTCGCTCTCTGACGTACTCGACGATGTGGCGCCCGACGCCGTTCTCGTCGACTCGCCACCACGACCCGACATCCTTTGCCATCAGAGTCGCATCGCTTATCTGCTCGGTGAAGTAGAACTCGATCTGCTCCCAGCACCACTCCTTGAAGTGGCGGACGATCGTCTCGCCGATGACGCGGTAGTGGTATTCGTCGTCGACCATCGGACGGGCGATCTCGACCGCTTCGTTGATGAGCGACTCGGTCTGCGTGAGGTGGGCGAGGAAGGCCCACGTCTCGTAGTTGGCGTGACCGTTGTGCTCTTCGTGGCTGCGCTCGAACATCAGACGCTCCACTCGACGAAGTCGGAGATGAACGTGCGCTCGTCGACCGAGAGATCCGCGAGCACGTCGCCGAGATCTTCGTGTGTGAGGTCGATGAAGACGTTTGCCGCAAGGTCGGAGAGTTGGATCAGCTTCGGGACGTCGTCGTCGTGGCATCCGAAGATGTTGGCGACCGTGCGAGTGACGTCGATCCGGAGCACTTCGCCTCTCGTCTCCAGCAGGTGGTCCTCTTTGATGTTGGCGAGCGTGTCGGTGATGTTGGGCCGCTTCGCCGTGGTGGTCGGGTTGGTCATGGTGATCCTCCTTGGATCGTGGTTAGTGGACCGAGCGGTCCGAGAACTCGACCGGCGCGGGGGAAGCCGATCGAGAACTCGCACCGCTCGATCAGCGGATGTAGAACAGCGAGCGAACGATCGCCTTGCTGTCGTCGTCGGTGGCGAGGCTGGACAGCAGCGCCCGCAGGGTGTGCAGGTTCGAGTCGAACCTCGACTGCGAGTCGGCCAGGTCCCGGCTGGTCTGCGCGATTCGATCGACGTCGAACTGCGTCCCGCGACCTGCGCGGATGTTGTCGTGGAGTTCCGCGCTGAGACTGACGAGCCTGCGAGCGTTCTCGTCCTGATCGCGGAAGGCCCGGTGGATGTCGCCCATCACGTTGCGAGCGAAGATCATCAGGCCGTCCTGATCGAAGTTGTCGTTGTCCCAGACGAAGGCGTCGAGGCGACGGACGAGATCGAGGCTCTTGTTGTCGGTGGTGGTTGGGTTGGTCATGGTGGTTGGTCTTTCGTGTGTGGTGGTTGGTTGGATCAGACTGCGGTGACGGAGCGAACGAAGCGCCCGAAGAAGCCAGCGTTTTCGCGGACGACTTCGACGCGGTCGTCGTCGGCGAGACCGTCGAGAGCTTCTTCCATCCAGGCGACGACGAGGCCGACGGAGCGCCGGAACTCGGCGACCGTCTCGACGCTCGTCTCAAGGGTCGTGCCCTGGGTGGTGGTGGTGGACTGGGGAGTGGTGTTGTTCTGCATGTGGGCATCTTACGGTGCGCACGACGAGTTATCAACACTTGGCGGGAAGATCTGGGCCGCAGGTGTTTCATGCGGCAACCGCGCCACCACAGCGCAACCGGTCCTTCGGCTCTCCCGAGGCACCATGCCCGCGGCCCGATCTTTCCCGCCCGCACCCTATCGGATCTGGACGGACTTCGCCTCGCTCGTCGTCTCGGCGAACTCGTCGGGATCGAGTCCTCGATCTCGAAGCGCGCCGACTCGCCAGTAGCTAATGCCTGCGCACTCTCGAAGTGCGCGAGCGACGGCGACCCATCCTGGCTCGACCTCGCCCGTCTCGGCGTCGACGTGTCGTTCGTCGAGCGCTCGTGCGACGACGTGCTTGGTCGCTTCCTCGTGGTCCCACTTGCGGTTGCGTCGCTTCGAGATCTCGACGAGTCCGAACGCTGTCTCGGTCTTGCGTTGCGGGGCGGCGTCGTGGATCTCTTCGATCAGGAACCGTTCGTGGTCTCGTAGCTGCTGGATGCGCTCCCGAGTCTCCAGCAGGTTCTCGACGAGACCTTCGAGCGAGAGCCCGTGGTCGACTTCTGCGTGGGGCAGGCACTCGTCGTTCATGATGCTGACCTTTCGCTGTAGCGCAGTTGCCAGAGTGTCGGGTCCCACGGGTCGTCGTCGCCGAAGCCGATCTCGACTCCGCCCTCGGGCGGGGAGTGCATGAGCAGCCACGGGAACTCGTCGGGTCGTTCCTGCCACGGCATCAATGGCATGAAGCCAATGGCGCACTCTTGGTGCACGGCTTCGTGGATGATCGAGTTCAGGAAGATGAACCCTTGCATCTCGTCCATCGAGATCCCGAGCGCTGCGACGTCAGAGATCGCGTCGGCGATCGTCTCGCAGAGTTGGTTTGTCGACATGCCGAAGAACGACACGAGGTAGCGGTGCAAGCCGATGCTGTCGCCCGGCCAGTTGTCGTCGTCGTCGGTGTTGAAGAACTGCTCGACGAGTAGCAGCGACACGTCGGGCTGGTGGATCGGCCAGTCGTTCATTCTGGGTCTCCGATCTGGTCCTTGACGGGCACGCTCGACTCGACGTCGTCCCACGACGGCTCTTCGTTGATCTGAAAGATCCAGACACCGGTCGCGTGGCCGATCGAGACGAAGCAGCCGTCGGCACCCATCGCTCGTTCGCAGTAGGCGACGTCGTCGAAGAACGGCAGCAGGAAGTCGGGCACGCCGTACTCCCACCGGACTCGATCACGAGCGAACTGTCGAAGCGTCGGCCACTCGCCGCGGTACTCGTCCTCGAACGAGATCGCTGCGACTTCGATCGGTTCGCCGATCATGCGTGACCACGCTTCGAGCGCGGGCCAGTCGTTCGAGTCGATGCGGTCGATCGCTTCCATCAGAACGCTCCCTGCTCGATCGGGTCGTCGCCTTCGACGACGAGGCCGCGGGCACGGGCGTCCTGCGCCCACATGGCATCCTGCGCTCGACGAAAGTCTCGGGCCTCGTCTTGGATGCGGATGCCGAACGGCGTCTGCATGTTCTGCTGGTCTCGATGGAAGCCGAGCAGCGCAGCTTCGGCGTTCATGACTTCCTGCAGGTCGAGTTCGAGCACGACCGTCTTCGGGTTAGCGCGCAGCATTCTCATGACGCCACCGCCTCGGCGGCGAGAGCGTCGGCGATTGCTTGGCCGATCTCGATCGGGACGAAGATCGTGTCGTGCTGGTCGAGCTTCACGACGAGGTAGCGGCTGTCGTCTTCGCGCGCCACGACGCGGGCGTAGACGTCGTCGCTGGCCTGCAGGTGGATCGACTGCGACGACCAGACGCCGACGACGTCGGACTCGTAGCGGGTGACCGACGTGTCGACGTACTTCGTGCGGAGCTGCATCTTCTCCCACGGTGTGCCGCGGACCTTGCCGGTCTCGGTCTCGACGCTCGTGCTGGTCGGTTCGTGGTGGTAGGTAATCATGTGCCCTCCTTGGGCGGTAGGTGGGTGGACCGATAAGTCCGGGAAGGCGACCGGCCAGGGGGGGAACCGGTCGCCGACCCGCACCGATCAGTAGATCGTGCGCGGACGCAGGATGCCAGTCTGCTGCTCGACCTTGGCGAGCGCTGCGCGGCACGCGTAGCCCTCGCGGCGGATCTCTCGCTCATCGGCGTCGCAGAACATGACGATGCCAGTCTCCAGTCGAGTCATGACGGCGCGCAGTTCGTCGGGCGTCAGGCCGGTCCACTGCGCGCTGTAGCCGCGGCCTCGCTTCTCCCACTCGGGGTGCGGCAGGCCGTCGCCGCCGTTCTCGATCGGGGTGTGGGCGTCGGTGCCGTTCGGGTCGAACATCGCGTCGTAGGCCTTGCCGCTGATCGAGATGTCGTAGGTGGTGGTTGGTTCCATGGTCGTCCTTTCGGGACTGGGTGGGTGGTGGTCAGCGAGCGAGTTCGACGTCGGGCGTCCACATCGGCGCGTCGATGATGAGCGGATCGGCGTCGGGCGTGCCCATCCAGACGACGAAGACGTTGACCAGTTCGCCCCAGTCGCCGGTCGTCGAGATGCGAACGTGGACGCACGCACCGTGCTGGACGACGCCTGCCTCGCGGAGGAACGCGCCTCGGTCCTTGATCGACATCGAGTAGTTCAGGTCGTCGCCCTCGGGCCACGCTTCGGCGTGGGTCGGGATCTCGGGAGTGGCGACCGGGATCGTCCGGCAGTCGATCTCGACCTTGTACTCGCCGAGGCGCAGCCCTTCGAGTGCGGCGCAGCGTCGAGCGGCAGACCGGATGCGCTGGCGAAACTCCTTCAGGGTGAACTCGTTGGTGGACTGGGTGGCTGGCTGGTTCTGCATGTGTGCAGACTACCAGGGATTATCAACTGTTGCCACTTTCGTTCGTCGAGACGACGAGTCGCAAGCCCGAGTCGGCGGCGAGTTGCTGCGGCCAGAACCGGATTGAGAGAACGTGGTCGGGATCGTCGTCGGGCCAGACGCCTGCGTCGACTAGCCCGTCGATCGCTGCTTTGACGACGGGCAGGCAAGCGCCGACGTCTTGTCGACGTCGAGTCGTCGCCAGCGGGACGGCGTCGATATGGCACGCGCCGATCGACCCGTTCGTCGGGATCGGGGACGTGAGAGCGAGCCACGCGAACGCTTCGCGCCATGCTTTCACGACCGACGAACGAGTCGACCAGTGCGAGCTTCGTTCCTTGTTGACGGTCAGGACATCGTCGAAGTGGGTGAGGGTCCAGCGGCGGCCGATTGCAGCAGACCAATCTGCGTTGCCTTCGTCGGGTAGCGGTGGATCCATTCGTGGCACGCTCGGCATGTCGCCACTGTATTCGATGCGTCGAGCACGCTGCCGCCACGCGCTCTCGTCAGCGGCTCGTGGAGATCGGTTGCGAATCTCGTGCAGCCGTCCCACGTTGGCTCGATCGTCCAGATCGTCTCGCGTGCCTCGCAGCCGGGTCGCTCGGCGAGTTGTTCGAGTCGGAACGTGGAGCGGGCACGGTTGCGCTTCGCCGTCTTTGTCGACACGCGCCGCAGCGGGGTCTTGCGTTGGATCGGTCCGGAGCGCTTCACGAGCCCGCCCAGCAGTGTCGAGATGCGTTCCACGGCGACCAGCCGGATCGTGACCAGATCTCGTGGGCGACGGTGACGTTGGCGATAGTCGAGGTCGCGTCGGCTTCGGAGATTCCGAGACCGGCTGCTGCTGACAGCTTCTCGCCGTCGTCGGTGTACTCCCAGCCCCAGACGGTTCGTCCCGTGCCGGGGTCGCGTCGCCACGGGGCGAGTAGCTGGAACACTCCCCGAGCGGACGACGTCGGGTTCGCTGCGTCGAGTCGGTAGCTCGACTCGCAGAACGCAACGCGGAGCGCTCGGTTCCATTGGTCCTCGGGCCACAGACTCTGGATCGCTTCCAGAATCGGAGTCGGTACATCGCCGCGTGTCGTCGATCGAGTTGTCGTGACTGGCACGGTCGACGTCGTGGTCGTCGTCGTGGTCGTGGTTGTCGAAGTCGTCGAGGGTGGTGCGGTCGTGGTCGAAGTTGTCGAAGTCGTTGTCGTCGGAGCCTTGGTCGTGGTCGTCGTGGCCTGCTGGTTGAGGGTCAGTGGGTCGTCAGCCGCGCAACTCGTCACGCACGCTGCGAACACGACCGCGAGGATCGTCGACAGGGTCGTCTGCTTGGTTCTCGTCGAGCATCTGTCGGGTCTCGTCGGCTGTTCGGTACTTCGGTCTCTTGGTATTCGATGGATCTTGTTCATTGGGTCTAGTTCGTCCCTTGTTTTCTCGGGGGGGACTCTGACGTTTGCTGGAGGGGGTCCCTCCAGATATTTGGGGGGTCAGGTCCGAGTTCTGGATGCGCCGAATCTTGTAGAGGTTCGACGTCTGTCGCCCGTCGTCTGTGACACGTCCTCGCACGACGAGCCACCCGGCTCGTTCGAGTTCCTGGACCGCAGAGCGCACCGTCGATGGGGTGACGTTCGCACGTTGCGCGATTCTCCCCACCGACGGCCAGCACTCTTGGTCGGCGTTCGCGTGTTCAGCCAGGACGGCGTACACCACGACGCTCGTTGCCTTGACCTGCGAGAGCATCAGGCACGGGACGATGGCGAACGGATGGTCGACGCCGCTCACTCGCTCGACGTCGAGTCGGCGGCGCGTTCGTCTCGCTGCCGCAGCGCTTCGTAGAGAGCGAAGTCGGCCCCGCTGTACAGATGCAGGCCAAGACCGAAGCCGCGCATGCAGCAACGCTTGTACGCATCCGACGCGGCGTCCTTGAGTCGAGCGCCATCGTGCGGCCAGTTCGACGGGTTCTCGCAGTCGCCGACTTCGACGACGGTTCGTTCGACCCCGTCGATCGTCGCAGTCAGTCGAGCGAGACAACCGACGACACCCACCGAGGTGTTCTTCGACTTGTCCTGATACTCGCCGCGGATGATCTCGACGATCTCGAAGTCGTAGGGCCCGACGTGTAGCATCCGCTCGACGTACGCCGAGTGAGGGACGTAGTCGCCGAAGCCTGTCGGGTTCTTGCGTACGAGCGCCGAGCGAAACGGCTTGACGAGACGAGTCTGTTGGGTCATGGCGGTCTCCTTTGGTTGGGCCATGCGTGGGACTCTACTCGCGGGCGCTCGAAGAATCATTGGCCCAAATGTTGATAACGCTCGAGGCGCACCGTAAGATGAGCGACATGCAGAACACGAAGCCCCACAACCTCTTCTCGCTCACTCGTCTGTTTCCGCAGACGGCGAGCATGGAGACCATCCAAGAAGTCCAGGCAGCGGTCCGCGGCCATTGGAAGATCACGCTGTTCGACGGGACGTCGTTCAACGCCTACGACGTCGAGGTCGCTGGCAAGAAGCGCACCGGCAGCTTCGAGGTCAAGGCGCTCGGCGTCGTTCGCCGAGGCACCAAGGACGGCTACGTCAACATCATCCCGCTGGAGAAGATCGAGTCAGTCGAGTCGCGCAAGGTCGAACTCGACGACGAGGCTCGCGCCCGCATCGCCGCCCGTCGCGCCGAGCGCAACCGGAACCGCTGACATGCCGAACGACTCCACGACTACCCCGACGATCTTCTCCGTCGTGACCCAACATCTCGACCCCGTCGCCAGCGGCG
>CALJUJ010000344.1 GCA_937975525.1 uncultured bacterium | reverse complement strand
TGAGACACTACCCCGCCGCGCAGCGTGCTTGCGCGGCCCGGTGCCCTACCGACATAAGAAGAGCTCGCAACGAGAGGAGAGCGCACGTGGACTTCGCCTACAGCACCCGCACCCAGGAGCTGCTCGATCGGCTCAACGCCTTCATGGACGAGCACGTCTACCCCAACGAAGAAGCCCTGCACCGGCAGCATGCAGAGCTGCCGACTCGCTGGGAGATCCCGCCGATGCTCGACGAGCTCAAGGCCAAGGCGCGCGACGCCGGCCTGTGGAATCTCTTCCTCCCGGAAAGCGAGCTCGGCGCGGGACTGACGAACACCGAGTATGCGCCGCTGTGCGAGGTGATGGGCCGCGTGTCGTTCGCGCCCGAGGTCTTCAACTGCTCCGCTCCCGACACCGGCAACATGGAGGTGCTCGAGCGCTACGGCACCGCCGAGCAGAAGGAACGCTGGCTGCGCCCGCTGCTCGCCGGCGAGATCCGCTCGGCGTTCGCGATGACCGAGCCCGAGGTCGCCTCGTCGGACGCGACCAACATCCGCACCGAGATCCGCCGCGAGGGCGACGAGTACGTGATCAACGGCCGCAAGTGGTGGACGTCGGGGATTCTCGACCCGCGCTGCCAGATCATGATCGTGATGGGTCGTTCCAACCCGGACGCGCCCGTGCACCAGCAGCAGTCGCAGATCCTGGTTCCGCGCGACACGCCGGGGGTGATCGTCAAGCGGTACCTGCCGGTGTTTGGCTACGACGACGCGCCGCACGGACACGGCGAGGTCGTCTTCGACGACGTGCGGGTGCCGGCCACCAACATGATCCTCGGCGAGGGACGCGGCTTCGAGATCGCGCAGGGTCGCCTCGGCCCCGGGCGGATTCACCACTGCATGCGGGTGATCGGCGTCGCCGAGCGGGCGCTCGAGAAGATGTGCGAGCGCCTGCTCACGCGCAAGGCGTTCGGCAAGCGGATCTACGAACACTCGCTGTGGGAGGAGCGCATCGCCGAAGCGCGCATCGACATCGAGTGTGCGCGGCTGCTGACGCTGAAGGCCGCGTACATGATGGATACCGCCGGCAACAAGGTCGCGCGCGCCGAGATCGCGATGATCAAGGTGAAGGCGCCGTTGACGGCGCTGAAGATCATCGACGACGCGATCCAGGCGCACGGCGGCGGCGGAGTGACGACCGATTTCGGCCTCGCGCAGGCGTGGGCCAACGCCCGCACGCTACGCCTCGCCGACGGCCCCGACGAGGTGCACCGCCGCACGATCGCCCGCCTCGAGATCAAGAAGCAGGCGCAACGCGCCGGCATCGAGCTGTCCTAGCAGCCCGCATCACCCGACGCCGTCGAGTCACGCCACGACGTCCGCTCCGCAGCCTGATTCGAGGGAGGACGACCCGCGGATACTTGCCGTCCATTTGGTCTCGACAGCCCCCCGCCGCCTACGACTCGGCGCCGAAGTTCCCTGCGGGTCGCAATTGGGCGAGGCGTTGGTCGTCGTAGCCGAGCACCTCGCGGAGCACGGCTTCGGTGTCGGAGCCGGCAGCCACCGGAGCACGGCCGGGCGCCGCCGGCTCCGCGCCGAGCCAGCGGATCGGCGAAGGCATCAAGTCGGTGCCGTGTCGCTCGTGCGGTAGCCACGGCATGCGCTCGCGGAATTGCGGGTCCGCGGCAAGCGAATGGGCGTCGTTCACCGGCGCGATCGGCACGTTGTGCTGCTGGCTGAAGGTGATCCATTGCGCCGTCGTCCGCGTCGCGAAGATCGCCGCGAGCTCGCGGCTCAGCTCGAC
>CALJUJ010000343.1 GCA_937975525.1 uncultured bacterium | reverse complement strand
CCTTGCTTTCACCCATGCGTCGTTCCATGAGACCTCCGCATGCGTCGCTCTCATGGCAGCCGCGTGGCGAGCGGGCAAGGCGAGCTGCGATGACCGCCGTACGCGAGCGCTGGGCGGAGCGTATGGCGACCGTCGCCGCGGTCGCGGTCCCCTTCGTCCTCTACGTGAAGACGATGGCACCCACGGTGTACGGGCTCGACAGCGCCGAGCTCGCTGCCGGTGCCTACGTCCTCGGCATCGTTCACGCCCCGGGCGCTCCCACGTTCTTGCTGGTCGCCCACGCCTTCACGTGGCTTCCGTTCGGCGACGTCGGCTACCGTGTCAATCTCGTGTCCGCTACGAGTGCCGCCGTGGCACTCGGCTTCCTGTTCGCTGTGCTGCGCCGACTCGAGGTACCCCGTGCCCCGGCGCTGGCCGGGTGCTGGTGGCTGGCGACGACGTACTACTACTGGATCAGTGCCCTCGCGGCCGAGCTCTACGCACCGCACGTCTGCTTTCTGGCGGCGCTCCTGTGGCTGGCGCTGCGCTTTCGCGAGCAAGGCCGACCGCGCGACTTGATCGCGTTCGCCGGGCTCTTCGGGCTCGCCCTCGGAAACCACCTGGCCATCGCCTTCGCGCTCCCCGGCCTGCAGGTGCTGCTTCTCGGCAGCCCTCGCCCTCCATGGCGCGACCTTCGACTGACGGCGACGGCGGCGGTCGCCTTGCTGGCGGGAGCCTCCGTTTACGCCTACCTACCGCTGCGAGCCGCAGCCGGCGTCGGGATGAACTACGCGCTCGAGCGCGGCGTCGACGTCACCACGGCGGACGGCTTCGCCTGGATGCTCAGTGGGCGCATGTTCGAACAGCAGCTCTTCGCCATCCCCCTGATCGAGCTGCCGCGCGAGTTCGGCTGGTTCGCGTTCCGCTTGTGGAGCAACTTCTTCGGCCTCGCCTGCGCGCTGGGCATCGTCGGTGGCCTCGCCGGGCTGCGACGCCGGCGCCTCGACGACATCGCCATCGCTTTGCTGCTCATCGGACATCTCGCGTTCGTTCTGACGTACGACGTCGCCGACAAGGAGCTGATGCTCCTGCCTGCCTTCTTCGCTTGGGGGATCTGGTCGGTGCGCGGCGCGGTGGTCGCGTGCGCGCAGGCGGGAGTGCGCTCCTGGGCGGCGGGCCTCCTGCTCGCGCTCGCCCTGGGAAGCTTCGCGATCAACCTCGGCGCCGCCGACGCGAGCGACGACGACAGCGCTCGCGAGCGCGGCGAAACGCTGCTCGCGTTTCTGCCCGAAGACGCGCTCTACCTCGGCGACTGGGGCGACGCTTCGGTGGTCGAGTACCTCCAGCGGGTCGAAGCAGAGCGCCCGGACGTCACTCTGCTGAACGCCTTTCTCGTGCGCGGCAGTGCTCGGCGCCGGCGGATCTCCGAGCACCTCGCCGGCGGGGGCGCGGCGTTCGCGAGTGCGACACTGGGGCCGGCGTTGCCGCCGTGGCGCACCGAGACGATCGCAGCCTGCGCGTGGCTGCGAATACGCGCCGGCGCCCCGGTCGAGCCCTGGTCCGGGCCACCGGGACCGGACGTGCGGGCACCCGATCTCGGAGCTGGTGCAGCGTCGGGAAGCTCGTGGCGCGGCGGCAGCGCGCAATGAATCGGTATTTTGGCTTGACTGCGGCGGCCATGCCTCGTACGAACCGGGGTGCGTTGAGAAAGGATCGAGGCATGCGCAGATTTTGGATTGGATTCGTGGTGATGTTCGCCCTCGTTCTCGGCAACGGGGTGTTCACGTTCAGCTCGCTCGGCGTGTCGTACGACAGCTTCACGTGGAAGGCCTACGCGTTTGCGTACGCCGAGTCGGAGACGGCTGACGACGGGCCCGCGGCCTGCGGCGACTCGATCGACAACGACGGCGACGGCGACGTCGACTGCGCCGACTCCGACTGCGCCGGAATCCTTCCTTGCAGCGCCCCCGCACCGACGGTTTCGACCGGCGTGATGGTGCTGCTCGCCTTGCTTCTCGCCAGCTTCGGCGCCTTCGCCCTGCGCGAGCGCATGAACGAGACCTGATCGCTACGAGCTCGGCCTGAGCCCGGCAGCTCTGCACGAGCGGAGCTGCCGGGGCCTCAGACCGGCGCCGTGAACCTCCTCTTCCTCTGCCACCGCCTGCCGTGCCCGCCCAGCAGCGGCGCACGCATCCGCCCCTTCCACATCCTTCGCCATTGGGCCCGCACGCATCGCGTCACCGTCGCAACGCTGCGGCACGACGACGATGAGGACGAGGAGGCGCTCGCGCGACTCGCGCATCGGGTTCTGCTCGCGCGGGTCCGACCGAGCGTCGGCGTGGCCCGAGCCGTCGCCCGCGTCGTCGCTGGCGGCGCACCGAGCCTCGGATTCTTCTGGTCGCCGCAGCTCGCACGCAGCGTGCGCGAGCTCGTCGCGCACGAACGGTTCGTCTTCGTATTCGTGCACTCGGCGGCGATGGGTGCCTACGTCGCCGACCTCGACGTGCCCAAGCTGATCGACTTCGGCGACATGGATTCCGAGAAATGGCGTGTCTACGGCGAGCATCGTCGGCTGCCCGGCGCCGCAGCCTATCGGCTCGAGGGCACACGGTTGCGTCGCGAGGAGGCGCGGCTCGCGGCTGCGTTCGATGCGGCGACCTGCACGACACGAGCG
>CALJUJ010000342.1 GCA_937975525.1 uncultured bacterium | reverse complement strand
GTCTGGGTCCGCGGCGGCGTACCGGTCGGCGGAACGACGGGCGTCGAGGTCGGCAGCCCGGTACGGGTTACCGTCGGTGTCGAGGTCGACGCACGTGTCGACGTGGGCGAACGCGTCGCAACCGTGGTTCGCGTCGGAGTCGGGGTGGGGGACGGCGTCGGTGTCGGCGGCTCGCCTACTCGCACGACGATCTCGCGCAATGCCCCCACGGCTCCACGGATGTCCCGGACCTGGACCGCGAGCCGGGTCTCACCGAGCGGAAACGCGTATTGGCCACCGACGGCGAGGCAGTACTGGACTACTGGACCGGCTGCGGTCACGAAGTTGTGGGTACCGAACGAATCGATCGTACACGCCGCGGCAGGATTCCCGCTCGGCAGGAAAGGGCAGCTCAGATCGTTGAGGATTGCCGCGGTGGTGGAGCTCTCGGCGAAGTCGCGCGGCCACAGCCCGGGCACACCACCGACGGAGCAGACCGCGGAGTCGCCGTTGCCGAGTTGGCGCGACGCCTGAATCTGAAGATCGGGCCGGCGTGTCGGATCGCCCGGATCGTAGTTGAACACCGACGTTCCGGGTCGCTGTCCGGAATCGCCGGGAATGGCCTCGACGACGACGACGAAGCCCAGTCCGATCGGACGCTGGTACACCGGCACCCGTGACCCGGACTCGATCCCCACCGGTTCGAGAACGGTGCCGTCGGCCGCGGCCAGCCCGAAAAAAGAAACGCTGGGCCCGAGAGTCGGGTAGAGCTGAGCGATTCGCCCGAGGTCGGCCGCCGTCACGGCGAGATCGCCGTTGGCGTCGGGCGACCCGCAAGCCGAGGCTCGACCAAAGAGTGCGCTGGTGGCGGCGATCCGATCCGCAGCGGAAATGACGCTGTCGCAATCAGCATCACCGGCGACGGCAAGGGCGGGCATCGGTGCGGCGACGACGAGAGCGACGAGTCCGACCAATCCACTCCCGAATCGCATTGTCCTCCTCAGCAGGCTGCCCGGCGTTTGGCCAAACGCCAAGTATGCAGCCGGCCTTCGAGAGCGTCAATCAATCGAAGCGGCTCGGTTCAACAGCGCACGCCTAACGATCGAGCAACTTGCGGTCTGGCACGGCCAGTAGTAAGGCGTTGGCCATCAAGCTACGGCAAGAAGCCACATGAAGAAGAAAAAGGCGACCGAATTCGATCCCCAAACGTCCGAGGTGATCTCGCGGCTGCAAGACAGCATGACGCAGATCCAGCGCGACGCCGACGCCCTCATGCGGCGCACGCAGCAGCAAGCCGTCGATTTGATCTCCCGCGACCAGCGGAAGGCGGTCGAGCGCCTTTTCAAGCAAGCCCAGCGACTCCGATCTGATCTCGAGAAGCGGGCGCAACGGGCATCCAAGGACGTCGAATCGCGTGCCGAACGCTTCCTGCTTACGCTGGAGAAGGAGACCTCGAAGCGCCTCGGGCCGCTGCTGAAGCGCCTGGATCTGCCTACACGCGACGAAGTGCGCACCCTGAGCAAGCGCGTCGCGCAACTCGAACGGCAACTGCGGGCGAAAAAGACGGCCCGGTCCAAGTCGGCTACGTCACGAGCCGGTAGTTCGTCCGGCAGCTCGAGCGCGGGTAGCGAAGACTAGCGCTTCGGCACCATCGTCATCCTTGCGGCGCAGCGTCATTCCCACGACGTCGCTGCGGGCGGAAGGCTCGGATCTTCGACGATATCGCAACGCATGAGCCTTGGCACATGGCGTGCTTCTCATCTCGGGAAATCACTGGAGAGCGAGGGACGCATGGAAAGCGCCAAGCACCGCGAGAGTTCGCCAATCGTCAATCTGAGACAAAGCTTGAAGATGACGCAGGAAGAGTTTGCGCACGCGATCGGGGTCACGGTCTCGACCGTAAACCGCTGGGAAAACGGCCACGTCGAGCCGAGCCGCCTCGCACGCAAAGCGATGGAAAGCCTCGCTCATCAAGTTGCGCTGCCGAACCATTTCGACGACGGCGCCCACTGATTTTCCGGCTGAAGAGGCCGTGCTCGCGGCGGAGCCGGCCTCTTCGTCTCGTAAGGACGGCCTCTGGCTGGCTCAGAACACCAGTGCTGCGGCCCGCATGGGCGCGCCACTCCGATCGGCGATCGCCAACGGGAAACCCACGAACACGACTCGATCCTCGTCGACGATGCCGTCGAGGTTCGTCAAGCCTTCGACGACGGGTATGCCCGCCTGCGAGAAGGCGAGACGTTCGGCCCAAACCTCTTGGGGCGGCCGATTCTTGTCCATCAACTCGGCATAGCGGCTGAAGCTGCCAATGCTCGGCATGTCCGTCGCCAGCGCTCGGATCCCCTTCGAGGCGAGCCACTGCGCCGCCTCGACCGAAAGCGGTGCGTAGGTCGGCCACTCCTCGTCCTGCGGTTGACGGTAGCCGACATAGAGGATGAGGATTTCGCCAGCTTCGATCGCATATTGCTCGAGATCGGTGATCTGAAGCGCGGAGTACCAGTCCTTCCAACGCAGGTCGATCACCTGCGCTGGCCCGTAGAGCTTCTCGAGCGGAACTTGGTCGGCGCGCTCGCCGCCCTTGAGGAGCCTCCCCGGAGCATCGAGGTGGGCCCCCAGGTGGCTCACCAACTCGAACGAGGTCAGTCCGAACGTGTAGCCCTTGTTCTCAGGTACGACCGGCGTGAAGTTGAGCTGTTTCTTCAGGCCGAGGAACTCGCACGCCCGGTGGCCGAACTGCCGCACGGCGATGTCGCGCGTGATCGAAGGGGACAGGTCGACGATCTTCTTCGGCATCGGCAGCCCGGTCGTCGTGGCCGCTTCACAGCCGGCAAGCAGCGGTGCAATCGCAGCGAGCATCCCGCAGCCGACGACGAAACCCCGCATTCCCGCGAGACTTGAACGACAACGCCTCATGCACATCTCTCCCTTCACCGATCACTGCTTCTGCAGGAGCCGCGCACAACGTCGACCGCCCTCCGCCCGACGTCCCCGGCGTCCCGTTTCGTGTTCCCAGGTAACACCCACGGCCTCCTAGCACGAAGAGAAATCTTCTACCAACCTTCGATCCGCATCCGGGGTAGGCGAATGCGCCCGGCCGATTGCGCCGCCCGCCCCTGCACGATAGCGGTTGCGGCGTACTGCACACACCCGAGGAGCCTCCGATGCGCTACGTCGTTTGCATCAAACAAGTCCCCGTCCTCGCACGCCTATCCTTCGATCACGACACCAAGACCATCCATCGCGACGGCGTGCCCTCGGAGGTCAGCTCTTTCGACGTGCGCGCCCTATTGAAGGCCGTCGACCTGCGCGACTCGATCGGGGGCGAGGTGATCGTGCTCACGATGGGTCCACCGCAGGCGAGCGAAGCCATCGAATTCTGCCTCGCCCTGGGCGCCGACCGCGGCGTACACCTGTGCGATCCCGGCTTTGCCGGCTCCGACACCCTGGCCACCGCCCGTGCATTGGCAGCCGCGGTTCGCCACGAGGAAGCCGACATCGTCCTGCTCGGCCGCTACAGCATCGATGCCGAGACCTCGCAGGTTGGGCCCGAAGTTGCCGAGATCCTAGGCTGGCCGCAGATCACCGCAGCCCATTCTCTTGCCGTCGACGCCGAGACACGGCGTGTCGACGCAGAACGCGAAACCGACGCGGGCTACGAAACAGTCCGTGCCACCCTTCCCGTCGTCGTCACCGCCGCCGAGGACCTCGCGGAGGAACGCTTTCCGCGCAAGGCGGACCGCGAGGCTGCCAAGAGCAAGCCCGTCCGGTCGGTGTCGATCGCCGACCTCGGGGTCGAGCCGGGACGGCTCGGCTCGGCTGGTTCCCCGACCTGGGTCGCGGATCTGCGCAAGCTGGAGAGTAACCGCATGGCGCGGATTCTCGAGGGCGACGAGCCTGCCCGCGAGCTAGCCGATCTCCTCGTCCACCAGCATGGATTGTTCTCCTCGGAGTGGAATCTACCGACCAGCGCGCCCGCACCGACGAGCGGCGCGCCGGTCGTGCGCGAAGCTCCGAGCGATCTATGGTTCATCGTCGAACGACACAACGATCGCATCCGTGACGTCTCGCTGGAGATCTGTGCCAAACTGCGCAGCCTTGCCGATCGGGCCGGCGGGACCGTCACCGCCGTAGCGTTGGCGCAGCTCTCCTCGTCCGAATCGCAGCAGTTGGGCGCAGCCGGCGCCGACAGAGTTGTCGGCGCCGGCGAAACGCCGCCGGGAATTCTCGCGACCACCGCCTTCCTCACAGGAGCGATCCAGAGGTATTCCCCGGGTGCTGTCGTGTTCCCGGCGACCACCTTCGGACGTGACGTCGCGCCGCGTCTCGCCGCGCGCCTCGGTCTCGGGCTGACCAGCGATTGCATCGACCTCGATTGGGACGAGTCGGGCCGGCTCGCGCAGCTGAAGTCGGCGTTTGGCGGCGAGATCGTCGCCCCCATTCTGTCGCACACGGTTCCGGAGCTCGCCACCGTGCGTCCCGGCGTCCTACCGCTCCCCGGCGGCGGCCAAGCGCGCCAGCTGCCGTGGGAACGCCTGCCCGACATGAACGACAAATCAAGGGAACGCGATGTCGAAGTGATCGGCACGCGGACGGTCGTCGATGTCGGAGCCGACCTCGACGGCGCGGCTGTCGTTCTCGGAATCGGCAGGGGTGTCGGGGCCAACGGACTCGAACGCACCGAGAGCTTGAGGCGACTTCTCGGCGCCGCCCTCTGCACCACCCGCGATGTCACCGAGGCCGGATGGCTCCCGAAGCAGTATCAAGTCGGCCTGACCGGAAGGGCGATCGCACCCAAGCTCTACATCGGCTTGGCCATCCGCGGAGCTTTCGAGCACATGGTCGGTT
>CALJUJ010000341.1 GCA_937975525.1 uncultured bacterium | reverse complement strand
GGAAGAACGTCTGCTGCGTGCGGGTACCGCTCTGGAACATCCATGCCGCCGGAGAGCGGCGGGGGCTGTCGGCGGGTTCGTCGAGTCGGTCGATCTGCAGGTGTCGGCAGGCTCGCTCGTAGTACGGATCGAGCTCTTCGCGCCCGAACGGCCAGCCACTCAGTGGAACCCACGAGCGCGCTTCGAAGTCGATCGGATCGAAAGGGCGACACCAACCTTCCCAGTGGTTGGTGGTTCCGCCGAGAAAGCGCAGTCGCGACGTCGTCAGATAGTCCGCCGGCAACGCGGGGTCCGAGTCGGCGACCGAACCGGCGTACATGGCCTGTGTCGTATCGTCGAAAGCGAGGCCGCCGGCCTCCAGGAGAACGACGGAGCGTCTTGCCGCAGCGAGCTCGCGTGCAAGGGTGATCCCGGCGGCGCCGGCGCCGACGATGCAGACGTCGGCGTCGACCCTGCGACCGTCGTCGAGCTCACGCGCGTCGATCAGCACGCCGCCTCCCGCCCTTGCTGCCGCTTCGCCCAGTCACGGCCGTTGGCGCGCCCAGACCTCGACGGTCTGGCCCGAGTCCGGCTCGGCGGTGAAATCGCGCGGCCTCTCGCCATCTTCACGATGAGCCAAGATCAGCCGATCGCCTTCGAACTTGTAGATCAGTCGGATGACCCGACCTGCCATCTCGGGCGGGCTCTCGATGTCGACGTCCATCGCCTTGGGCGACTGGGAGGGAAAGAACTTGGCCCGCCCGAACTCGTCGAAGTCGTCTCCCCACTCGAAATGGTAGAGCGTGCCACCCATCGTCAGGCGGATCGTCGCGACGTCTTCCTTCGGAAAGAGGGTGCCTTCTTGATTGCGCTGCAGGCAATGCCAGGTGCCACGCCAACGCTCGACTTCGGCGGCCACGGCCGCGGGATCCTCGCCCGCTGGGGTGCAGCCGCTCCCGGCAGCGGCGAAGAGAGATGCAGCGAACAGTACTCGAATGGCGGCCTTCCTCACGATCGACTCCCGTGTCTTCTCGGTGACGTCCGTCACTGTGGCACGCGCATTGCGGACGCGCAAAATGGGCCGGAGTCGCTGCCGGCGCTCGCCTCAGTGCCCGGTTGCGGCGTAGAGCCCACCCTCGTGGCGGATCCGGCCAGAGCGCTCGAGGCGTGCCAGGTGCTGCGTGACCGTGCGCCGCTCGACGGCGTCGAGGAAGGGGAGCGACGCGTGCGGCGGGTAGAGGAATCGGTGTGCGATCATGTCGTCGATCGATCGCGGCGAGGTCAGGAACGATAGCAAGGACGCTTCGCGGGCTCCTACGCGGGCGGCGAAGCGATCGAGGCGTTCCTCGAATGCGGAGCGCTCGGTGAGCACGCCCACGTGATGAAAGGTGATCCACGCATCGGCGTCCAGGGTGCGGACCGTGGCGATCGACCGTTCGAAGTCTTCGAGGTCGGACCAGGCGTCGCCGTAATAGGGTCCGAAGCTGCTCAGATCGATGTCGCCGAGGATCAACATGTTGCCCGGCTCGATGACGAACACGCAGTGTCCGCGCGTATGTCCGGGCGTGTGCATGGCGCGGACACGTACCCCGCCGAGGTCGAACACCGTGCCGTCGGTGAAAGCGCGTGCCGCGGGCCGGGCTCGGAAGTCGAACTCGTCGACGACGAGCTGCCGCATCGTCGCCTCGAGCGAACCGTAGCCGTACATGCGCATCAAGCCGTCCAGGCTGCGGATCCCGTCGACGTCGAAGGCGTGTGCGTGCACCTCGGCATCGGCGAACCGGTGCAGGCCAGCAACGTGGTCCTCGTGCACGTGCGTCAGGGCGACGAGGTCCGGCGCGAGGGACGGACCACCGAGGCCACGACGACCGACTCCGAGCGACGGGTCGACGAGAAGGGTCGTATCCCGTCCACGGATGACGACCGAATTGCCCTCGGGGTACTTGCCGTTCTTGTCTCCGAACAGGACGGTGACCGGGCCGCGTTCCCAAGTCTCCATCTCTCAACCGGACGAGCGCCGGCGGGGCGCTTCGCCGCGCCATTCGTCGACGGCGTTTCTCAGGTAGCCCGCATCGAGATCGAGCGCTTCGCAGATCGACAGGAACGAGAACGGGTGCACGCGATTGTTGCTGTAGAGCCAGCTGTCGGCCTCGATCACCATTCGCTGGGCGGTGCCATGGGGGGTCGGCGGCGATTCCAGAATCGTCAAGACAGCGTCCTGCAGCACCGCGAGCATCAGCCGGCGCGCCGGCTCCACCTCTACGCCGCGAACTTCCTTCGTCCAACGCTGGATGGCCGCCTGCGCCTCCGAATTCATCGTGGCCATGATCGAACGAGTCCTTTCCGCTTGCGAGTGACGACAGCACCTGGGCAGGTCTTTCACAAGTGAAATCCCGACCATGGGTTGCGTCATCGCTTGTCCTGATTCGATTTCGTCGCCTTCAGGGATCGAATTCGGGGCCACGGTCGTGACGCAGAGCCTGGATCGGCGTCGATCGCGACGGGATGCTCTTGCGGGCCACGTTGACGGGCCCGAATTCTTTCGGATTTAAGGTGCCTCAGGCACGAGCAGGAGGATTGGGTGTGTGAGGAGATTCGAGTGCGGTCCTTCGGCGAGATCCTCGATGGGGGCTTCGAGCTACTCACCGAGCGATTCGCGCTGTTGGTGGGCATCGCCGCGCTTCTGTACCTACCGCCGAGCATCCTCGGGCTGATCTGGTTGCCGGCATCGTCGTTGGCGCCGATCCCCGTTGCCGACGCAATCCCGGCCATCGGTGGGCACACGGCGATCTCGCTGACCTATGTTCTGGCGGCCTGGCCGCTGGTGAGCACTGCGGTCATCCACGCCGCCAATGAATGCTGCTCCGGGCGTCGTGTGACCGTGCTCGCAGCCTTGCGGGTCGGTTGGTCGATCTACCTTCCGGTCGTCGGCACCAGTGTGCTCTATGGCTCGATCGTCCTGCTCGGTCTGATCTTGGTGGTTCCCGGCATCATCGCCGCACTCGGCTTCCTGGTGATCGGCCAGGTGATGGTCGTCGAGCGGAGCTTCGGAGCCGAAGCGATGCGACGCAGCCGGGCGCTGATGCGGGGGCATCGATTGCGTGGCCTCGCCCTGGTCGTCGTCAGCGGCTCGCTGGTGCTCTTTCTGCAATCCGGGGTGCTGCTCGCCTTGGCGACGGTCCCGTACCTCGGCTATCCGCTGTCGGCACTCGCCCAGGCCATTGGGCTCGCGTATTCGATCGCCGTCACGGTGCTCTTCTATTTCGACGTTCGCTGTCGCTCGGAGTCGTACGACCTGCAGCTGCTTGCCGCCGCAGTGCAGGTGCGGGGCGCGAGCGCGTGAACCGCCTGGCCGACGACGACCGCGCGCGGGAGATCGCAGCGGAGATCCTGGCGCGGCCGGAGTACGCGCAGTGGCGGCGCTGGGGCGAGCCGGAATGGACGACGTCGGTGTTCGCCTGGCTCCGCGACGCGCTGGCGTGGTTCGCGGCGCTGCCGTCGGAGCGCCCTTACCTCCTGGCGACGATCGAGATCGGACTGGTGTTGGTCGCCGGCCTGCTCACGGCCCACGTTCTCTGGTCGGTGCGTGCGGCGCTGCGCGC